>CBFGLP010001017.1:0-9133 GCA_965649595.1 uncultured Myxococcales bacterium
CCTTCATCAGGGTCAACTGCGCCGCGATCCCGGCCACGCTGGTCGAGAGCGAGCTGTTCGGCCACGAGCGCGGCGCGTTCACGGGCGCCGTCTCCAGCCGCCCCGGTCGCTTCGAGCTGGCCGATGGCGGTACGCTCTTCCTCGACGAAGTCAGCGAAATTCCGCTCGAGATTCAGGTCAAGCTCCTGCGCGCGATCCAAGAGTCCGAATTCGAGCGCGTCGGCGGGGTCAAGACCCTGCGCGTCGACGTACGCCTGATCGCCGCCACCAATCGTAATCTCGAAAACGAGATTCGTGAAAAGCGATTCCGCGAGGATCTCTATTACCGTTTGAACGTCGTCCCGATTCATCTGCCGCCACTGCGCGAGCGGCCCGAGGACGTCGAGCCGCTGCTCGAGCACTTCTTGACCCGCTCCAACGAGCGGCTCGGCAAAGACGTCAAGGGCTTCGCGCCCGAGGCCCTCGAGGCGCTCAAAAGCTACAATTGGCCCGGTAACATCCGCGAGCTCGAGAACCTGGTCGAGCGGATGGTGCTGTTCGCCAGCGGCGATCGGATCGGCGTCGACGAATTACCCGATTCATTCGTCGCCGGCTCGCTCACCGATGACGAGGGTGGTGATTCCGACGAGGCCGAGGGCGTGGCTCGGACGATTCGTCTGCCCCTCGACAGCCTCGGGCTCGATCTCAAGGAAGCCGTGAAGGCCGGCTCGCGGCGCATCGAGGAGGCCCTCATCCGCGAGGCGCTCGCGCAGACCGACTCCAACGTCACTCGTTCGGCGCGCAAGCTCGGTATCTCGCGTCGCAGCCTGCAATCCAAAATGAAGGAGCTGGGCCTGCGCGAGGAGATCGCCAAGCAAGGCGGGGTCTCGGCCAAGAGCTTCGACGACGACGACGACGACGACGGCGACGACGACTGATCCGCCACGAGCACGCATTTGCGTTCTTGCTTGGCTCGTGTCGTACCGATGACCGGTCCTAAAGACCGGTCATCGTTTTTGCGCGCACTTGATCGTTCGGCCATCTCGCTCTCACCAGCTCTAGTCATCACTTTGTTCGAATGCACGATTGCTGCGCGCGGATCCGGCCGTTCTCGCTGGAATTCGTCCGCTCCGAGTGAATTTACCCTCTTCGGCCCCTCCGGGGCGAATTGACTTCATCGCCCCTCCGGGGCGAATTGCAGCGTTGTAATTGCCAATCAGCGTCAACCATCACGGAAAGCAATTTCCACCGTTGTCTTTTCATGACAGGGGTGGTAGATACCTCACGATAGTCTTGCTTGGGCGAGCGGCATGCTCGGATTCGCCCTCTCTCGAAGATTTATGTTATAGTCTCGCCACCTCGGTTTGCGACATGTGCGTCCGAATGCTGTCCGCAATCCAAATCGAAATATCGGCCGAGGAAACCTCGACAGCCGTCGAGCGAGCTCCTCCTCGCGCAGGTTTCTGCATAGAAGGGTCCATTTCGGGTCGAGGCGGGTTTCGAATGTTCGTCGGGGCACGAGCTCCCAGGAGTAGAAGCGATGTTTTCTCCTTCAGTGACGGCCGCGTTCGCCGAGCCGCTCCGTGGTGCATCAGCCAACCGCGAGGATGGCAGGGGTGAAGCGATGAACCCCTGCGTGCTCGTGATCGAGGGCCAAGCTGCGACCCGGCGCGCCATCGCCCGGATGTTCTGCGACGGTGGCTTCATGGTCCACGAAGCCGCAGCCGCCGCCGAGGGCCTCGCTCGATTGGCCGATTCGCCCGACCTGGTCGTGCTCGACGCCACATTGTCGAACCGCGACGGCTTTGATCTGTGTCGGGCCATCAAGGGCGACGCGAAGACCCGTGCGGTTTTGGTCGTCGAGATCTCTTCGCAGCCCAATGGCCCAGCGGAGCGAGCCGCCCGGCTCGACCGTGGTGCCGACGCTCACCTCTCGCACCCCGTCGATCTCGACGAGCTGATGGCGACCAGCCGCTCGCTCCTGCGCGTGCGCGACATCGAACGTGAGCGTGCGCAAGAGCGAGCCGAGAAGCTGTACCACCGCATGATGGACGCGGCGGCCCAGCTCGACGCCGAGAGCCGTCACCTCCTCTACGAGCGCTTCGAGCAGCTCGACGATGACTCGGTGTCCCAGGCCGAGCGCGCGCGCGATCTCTTCCTGGCCGCGCTCGGGCACGATCTCCGCAACCCCCTGCACACGATCGCCGCCGGTTGTGCGCTGGTCCAGCGGCTCACCGGATCCGACGATCATCCGACTCGCGCGGTGGTGAGCCGGATGCTCTCCAGCGTGCAGCGCATGAATCGGTTGATCGAGAACACGCTGGTGCTCGCCCGCTGCCGCGTCGAGGGCATGCCGCTCGAGCGCCGAACATGTGATCTCGTCGAGATCTGCTCGACCCTCGTCGCCGACCTCGAGCTGCGCGAGCGCGAGCGCGCGATCGTGCTCGACGCACCAGAGCAGCTGCTCGGCCGCTGGGACTCCGATCGCCTCGCGCAGGTGATCGATAACCTCGTCAGCAACGCGCTCAAGTATGGCGAGGGCGGCGTCTGGGTGACGGTCGGCGAGCTCGGTGACGATGCGGTGGTCAGCGTGCACAACTGGGGCCCGCCGATTCCGAGCGACGTGGTGCCGGCGCTCTTCGATCCGTTCCGCCGCGTGGGTCGGCGCGGCGAAGGAGTCGGGCTCGGGCTGTACATCGTCGATCAGATCGTTCGCGCGCACGGAGGTCGGATCGCGGTCGAATCCAATGACGATTCGGGCACGACCTTTACGGTATATCTACCTCGCTGCGCCGATTGATCTTTATCCCTAATGTTGACCTACAATATGGTTAGACCTTGGCACTCGGTATCCCGAATCATCCATGGCATTTGGATCAACATTTCATTGATACAGAGACCTCGCCGGCGGAGACACCACCCGAAATGTCGCTATTGCCCCTCATCTCGCAGCTGATATCCCACCGGAGTCGCAGGTCGCTCCCGCGACTTCAACTCAACCCAGAGATTACGCTATCATGCCCGCTCAAACCCAGCACCAAGAGATCATCACTATCCAGGTCGCCTCTAACCTCAGCTTCGAGGACGCCATCGCCCAGGGCCTCCGCGAGGCGCAGCAGATGCACCCCGAGCTGTACCTCGGCAAGTACGAGGTCAAGCGGATGAAGGGGACCATCAGCTACACCGCGACCGGTCAGCCCGGCGCGCTGCCGGGCGCCGTGTCGGCGGGCATCGGCTTCTACGAGGTGGAGCTCGAGGTCCAGGGCTTCCACACTGGCTTGCTGCCCGGTCAGCAGCCGCAGCAGCCGGGTCAGCAGCCGGGCCAGCAGCTGCCCCGCTGATCGCAGGACGCTGATCGCGAGGCGGTCGAAGAAGACCGACCTCGTCGGGGCGAGCAGCACGATCCTCTCCACGGATCGAGCTGCTCGCGTCGTCGCGATCCGAGCTCCGCTCGAGCGTCGGTGCTCCGCGCCGTCATGGATGAAGAGGTGCCCGAGCCCGAGCGGATCCCGCTCGAGCGCGGCATCCCCACGCACCCCCCGTGCTCCGTCGACCTCGGAGATCCTCCCAACAGCGACACGAGCGCGTCCGCGGTCGAGCCCGTAGACCCGGCGGGATCACCCCGCTGTGGCCCGTGCTCGCGTGGAGCCATGGCTAAGTGTGCGCAGCTACCCGCGATTCTTGACGCTCGACGTCGTGCGCTGGTAGCGTGCCGTAGCTCGTGCCTTCGTGGGTCCGAGCCCCTTCAGCCCCTTCGGCCCGGACGGGCCGACAAAGCCCTCTCCGGAACCCCATGCGGAAGCTCTTCGGATTTCTGCCCGCCTTCGGCCTGGTGATGGGCCTGAGTCAGGTCGCCAACGCCGCCGAGGTCACTCGTGTCGCGTCGTCCTTCGACCAGGAGTTGAACGGCAACGCGTTCGACCTCCACTTCGGCGTCTCCTACGACTTCGACTTCAAGAAGGCCGCGATCCTGCGCGAGTACGGGACCGGCGGCACCAACAAGCTCGCGCGCGACCTGATCTACCGGCAGCTGCGCCACACGGTCACGCCCAAGCTCGAGATCGGCCTGTGGCACGACATCTCGGTCTATGCCGAGCTGCCGATCGTCGTCTCGGACAACCGCAACTACGAGTTCGACAAGGAGGAGGGCGATGACTGCGTGTTCGCATCGCCCGACACCATCGGGCAGGCGACCTGCGTCAACAAGACGAACTCGACCAGCATCCGCGACGGCATCATCCCGCGCGACGGCTTCGACGCGTTCGAGACCGGTGACCCCTACGGGCAGTTCACCGCGTCGGACACCGACCGAATCTTCCGATCCCCGACTCGCCGCGGCCTCGATCAGCTGAACGTCGGCATGAAGTTCGGGATCCTCAGCCAGGAACGCAAGTCGCACCTGCCGAACTGGGTCATTGGGCTCGAGGGTCGCTTCGCGATCAGCAAGCCGATGACCTTCACCCGCGACATCCAGCAGGACGATCCATCGGGCAACCATCGGGTCGGTCGTGGCATCCACGAGCTCGGTGTCTGGACCGCGCTCAGCCGTCGCTATCGCTTCCTCGAGCCCTTCTTTGGCGCGCACTGGCGCTACGCGATGCGGGCCAGCAAGACCGAGTTCCAGAACTTCGGCGGCTCGCAGAGCACCGCGGCACCGCAGTCGGAGACCGGCGCGTACTTCGGCGCCGAGATCGTCCCGTGGGAGAAGCCCGAGGCCAAGAAGAAGGTCTCGTTCATCCTCACCGGCTCCGCGGTGCTGCACTACGGCGGCCGCGGCTACAGCGAGATCTGGGAGCTGCTCTCGGACAGCCCGGCGCTGGTCGGCGACTACGCGCCCGGCCAAGGCGCCAGCTGTGATCGCAACGCCGCGCTCCAACACGCCGCCGCCAATCCGGATGATCCCTCGGGCTACCTCGAGGCAGCCGGTGGCGCGTGCGAGGCCTTCAATGGCATCACGACGTTGCAGGACTACGGCACCTTCGGGCTGACGGCAGCGCTCAACTTCCATTTGGGCCCCTACGCGCGGCTCAACTTCGGCGCGGACCTCAAGACCGACACCCGGCACTTCCTGACCGCGACCACCCGTGGCGACGGCGGGGCGTCGGGCGATCCCGATGTCGTCGAGCCCGACAGCATCGACGTGAACCCGGTCCGGCGCGACGTGATCGACAACGTCGGGCGGCGCTACGCGATCGACGACGTGCTGCGCGTCGTCGCGTTTGCGAATTTCATCATTACGTTCTGAACGAGCCTGGCTCGCTTTCAGAACGTGATGATTGAATGACCGCGGCGAAACCTCTGTGGGGTTTCGTCGCAGTCGTTCATGTAACCTCGGTGAGCGGGAGTTTGGCGTCGATGTCGATCGCCCCGTCGGTCACTCGCTCGGTCGTTGGCGCAGCCGCTCGTAGAGCTCGCGGCCGTCGATGCCGGTCAGCGCGGCGAGGGCCTTGGCTCGCGCGCGCGGCTTGAGCGAGGGATCGAGCAAGACCGCGAGCGCGTCCCGGGCTCCCTCGCGTCGAGCATCCGCGACGCTCTCGCCCGCTGCTTCTCCCTGCGTCCCAGCCCCCTCGATCACCATCGTGACCTCGCCGCGCAGCGGCTCGCGGATCCGCTGCGCCAGCTCGCGCACCGACCCGCGAATGACCTCCTGATGCAGCTTGCTGAGCTCGCGCGTGATCACGGCCGCCCGGCCACCGACGAGCGGCTCGAGATCCTCGAGCAGCCCCGGCACGCGGTTGCCCGCCTCGTAGATCACCACCGCACCCGGCTCGTCGGAGAGCTCGGACAGGACGGCGTCGCGCTCTTTGCCCGCCCGCGGGACGAAGCCCAAGAAGCGCGCTCCCTCGGCGACGAAGCCCGATAGCGCGAGCGCACAGGTGCCCGCGGTCGGGCCCGGGATCACGTCGACCTCGTAGCCAGCGTCGACCGCCGCGCGCACGAGCAGGCGGCCGGGATCGCTCCAGACCGGCAGCCCGGCCTCGCTGACGAACGCGACCGTCTGCCCGCTCGCCAAGCGCTCGAGCAGCAAGGCGATCCGCTCGTGCTCGTTGCCGACGAAGCAGCTCACCCGCTCGGGCAGCTGCTCGTGCTCGGTCAGCGGCGCGAGCAAGCGCTGCGGCGAGCGGGTGTCCTCGCAGAGCAGGAGGTCCGCCTCGAGCAGGCTCCGGCGGGCCCGCGGCGAGAGATCCTCGCGGTTGCCCAGCGGCGTCCCGATCAGCACGAGCTTGCCTGCGCTCACCGGGTCAATCCTGACCGAGGGCGATCTGCACCGCGTCGCCCAGCTCGTCCTGCAAGAACGCCCGCAGGCGCAGGACCATGCGCTTTTCGATCTGCCGGGCCCGCTCGCGGCTGACCCCCCAGCGATCACCGAGATCCTGCAAGGTCACCGGCTCGTCGTTCATCAAGCGGTCTTGGAAGATCTCCATCTCGCGGCCCTCGAGCGTGGCCCCGAACGCGCGCAGCTTGTCGTGCAGGAGTCGCTTGAACTCCTTGGACGAGACCTCGTCCTCGGGGCCGCCCTCCTCGTCCTCGAGCATGTCCATGCGCGTGCGGGTCTGGCCCTCGTCCTCGCCGCTGCCGAGCGGCGCGTCGAGCGAGGCGTCGGGCGCCGCCATGCGCTTCTCCATCTCGACGACCTCTTCGGGCGAGACGTCGAGCTGCTTGGCGATGTTTTCGGCGGTCGGATCGACGCCTGCCTTGATCAGCGCCTCTCGCTGCTTGCGGAGGTTGAAGAACAGCTTGCGCTGGTTCTGGGTGGTCCCGATCTTGACCATCCGCCAGTTGTTGAGGATGTGCTTGAGCACGTAGGCGCGGATCCACCAGCCCGCGTAGGTCGAGAGCTTGACCCCGCGGTGGGGATCGAACTTCTGGACCGCGCGGATCAGGCCGACGTTGCCCTCCTGTACGAGGTCGAGCAGGTTCTGATAGCCGCGCCGATACTCGTTGGCGATCTTGACGACCAGACGCAAGTTCGAGGTGACCAAGCGGCGCGCGGCCTCCTGATCGCCCTGCTCGAACCAGCGCAACGCGAGCTCGAACTCCTCCTCGCGGGTCAGCAGCGGGTGCCGACGGACCTCGGCCATGTAGGCCGCCATCGGATCGCGCAGCGCCAGCGCGGTCGTGCCCTTGGGCGCCATCGTGCGCGGGCCGGTCAGCTCGCGTTGGATGGCGTCGAGCTCCTCGTCGGTGGCGGGCGCCACGTCCTCGAGCGCGACCTCTCCGGCGAGCGCGGCCTCGTCGACCTCGACCTCGGGCTCGGGCTCGACGATCTCGTCCTCGACGATCTCGCCGTCGATCACCTCACCCTCGACCACGGTGGGGGTCGGCGCAGCCGTCGGGCTCGCGGGCGGTAGAACGGGCTCGCGCCGCGCGGGCAGGGTCGGCTCGACCACCTCGGGCTCGCTCGGCGTGGCTGCGCGCTTGGTCCTGCGCTTGGCCATGTGGGCGGAGTCTACGCCAGACGACATGCGACTAGCGAAGATAGCCAAGCTCGGGCCCTAGCTGACGCCCTGGCCGAGACGACTCCCCCGCGCGCCCGCTCTCCCTTTGCCCATCCCCCGACTCGCGGCGAGCGGTGCTTGTTTCGTCCCTCGTGCGCATCGCGGCGAGAGTCTGAGACCCGAGCGAGCGCGGCCTGCACTGGCCCGCCGGTGGCCCCGGCCGTACACTAGGCACGTGTCGACACGCGCTCGTGGTCGTACTCGTAGTGTCATGTTCACCCCGGCGGTCGTGCTCGGATCGCTGGCGCTCGCGCTGGGTCTGACCGCGCTGGGCAACACCGAGGCGCAGGCGGGGCCCGGTGATCCCCGCGACCACGCGCGGCTGGCCCACGACGACGACCCGAGCGAGCTGCGGGTGCTCGACTGGACGCTCTGGAACGTCAGCAAGTACTACGTCGAGCCCAAGCGCGTCGACCCGAGCGCGATGACGCTGGCCGGGCTCGAAGCGCTCGAGTCGGCGATCCCCGAGGTGCTGGTCAAGCCGGCCGGCGAGGGCAAGGTGCTGGTCCGCGTCGGCACGACCGAGCGCGAGTTCGCGGCCGATGCCAACGCGCTGTGGGCCGTCGGGCCGCAGGTCCGCGAGGTGTTCGCGTTCGTCAACGACCACGCCCAGCTCAGCGTCGAGGAGCAGCGCGAGGCCGAGTACGCGATCGTCGAGGGCGTGCTCTCGACCCTCGACCCGCACACCAACCTGCTGCGGCCCGACGCGTTCGAGGACATGCGGACCAACACCTCGGGCCACTTCGGCGGGCTCGGCATCGAGGTCGGCATGCGCGACGGCGAGATCACCGTCATCCGGGTGATCGATGACAACCCGGCCGCCAAGGCCGGCATGAAGGCCGGCGATCGCATCGTCCAGATCGACGACGAGTCGACCGTCACCATGACCCTCGACGAGGCCGTCGGGCTGATGCGCGGGGCCGAGGGCAGCGAGGTGACCATCCACGTCCGCCGCGACGGCCTCGACCAGCCCAAGAAGTTCGTGATCGAGCGGGCGATGATCAAGCTCGAGAGCGTCACCGCCGACATCCTGCCCGGCAAGGACGAGCAGGGCCGCGACACCAAGATCGGCCTCATCCAGATCTCTCGCAATTTCGCCCAGACGACCGGCGCCGAGATGCGCGAGAAGCTGGCCGAGTTCGAGAAGGCTGGCGTGACCGGCATCGTGCTCGACATGCGCGACAACCCTGGCGGCCTGCTGACCGCCGCCGTCGAGGTCGCCGACGCGTTCGTCGACTCCGGCACCATCGTGGCCACGGTCGGCGAGTCGTCTCCGCGAGAGGAGAACAAGGCCGACGGCCGCTACCAGTTCGCCGACGTGCCGCTGGTGGTCCTCGTCGATCAAGGCTCGGCCTCGGCGACCGAGATCGTCGCCGGGGCGCTGCGCAACCTCGACCGCGCCGTGATCGTCGGCCGCCGGACCTTCGGCAAGGGCTCGGTCCAGGTCCTCCACGACCGCCGCGTCGCCGACACCGAGCTCGCGCTCAAGCTCACCATCGCCCAGTACCTCACGCCCGGCGACGTCTCGATCCAGTCGGTCGGGGTCTCGCCCGATCTCGAGACCATCCCGGTGTTCGTCGGCGAGGACTACCTGGCCTACTACGGGCGCAAGCGCTTCGACCTGGTCCGCGAGGAGTCGTTGTCCTCGCACCTGC
>CBFGLP010001018.1:0-4426 GCA_965649595.1 uncultured Myxococcales bacterium
GCTCAGCCACAGCGCGCGCAGGCGCGCGACCTCGTCGGGGTTGTTGATGTCGACCACCGGCGTGTTGTCGTACTGCTCGTAGTACACGGTCGACTCGAGCTCCTCGGGCAGCTCGAGCGCTCGCCGGATCCTCCGATGGAAGGGCACGAACCCGCGGACGAGCAAGCGCTCGACCGTCTTGGCGATCGTCCCGACCAAGCCGCAGATGTAGATCACCGCGCGATCGGGCCGCAGCTGACCGGGCTCGAGCCCCATCGCAATTTCGGTCTGCTCGAGCCGATCGGCGAGGAAGAAGTCCTCGACGCGCCCGGTGGCGCCGGTCCAGTCGGGGCACGCCTGCGGCCGGCTGATCGTCGGTAGATAGATTAGGCCGTTCTCGCGGGCGAGCTGCTCGAGCCGCGCTTTGTAGCCGAGCTCGTGGGCATAGCTGGATCCGTGCATCAGCGCGAAGTGATTCAGGCGCGCGTTCGGGTCGTCGGCGATGTCGGCCTCGGCCATCGAGGTGAAGGGCGCGAGCCCGGTCCCGGCGGCGACCAGCACCCGCAGCCGGCGATCGGCCGCACCGATTGTGTCCTCGACGGTGAACTTGCCGACCGCGCGGATGGTCATGCTCAGGCGATCGCCTGGCTTCATCTTCCACAGCAGGTGCGTGAGCGGGTTGTCGCTCTCGGGCTCGCTGACATAGCGGATATAGAAATCGATCGTCCCGCGCTGTTGCGGCGCCGAGGCGATCGACATCGCCCGACGCACGCTGCCGAGCTCGGGCTTGTCTTCGTTGTTGAGCCCGAGCGTCAGGTACTGACCCGGTACGAACCATCGCCCCTCCGGGATCGGCTCATCGGGGATCACCTTGAACACTGCGAGGACGTCCGAGAGATCCTCGCGGGCCGCGAGGGTGGCGTTGTACTCGAGCTGGCGTGCCATCCGATCGCCAGCATACGCGCGTTGACCGGGCGCGCGCGAGCTAGACGACACGGCACGAACGGCCAGCTCGACGCGGCTCGAGACGGCGAGCTGGGGCTGCTCCGCTGGCCAACGCGAGCTCGCCGGTCCATGGGCCACGAAATGATCGAGGTGATCCCCAGGATCCGGGTCCGTCGGGTCAATCAAGCGCCGATCGTCGGCGAGGGCGGTTACGTCTTGTACTGGATGACCGCCCACCGGCGGACCCGTCACAACTTCTCCTTGCAGCACGCGGCCTGGCACGCGGAGCGACTCGGAAAACCGCTCTTGGTTTTCGAGGCGCTAGGGCTCGGCTATCGCTGGGCGAGCGAGCGGTTGCATCGCTTCGTGATCGACGGGATGCTCGACAACGCCGAGCGCTTCGGCGCGGCCGGTGTGGCGTATTACGCATTCGTCGAGCGGAGCACGTCTGGCGAGGGCAGGGGGTTGCTCCAGCGCCTGGGAGAGCCCGCTTGTCTAGTCGTGACCGACGAGTACCCGGCGTTCTTCTATCCGCAGATGATCGAGGCGGCCGGCCGCTCGCTCTCGGTCTGCCTCGAGGCAGTCGATGCCAACGGCCTGCTCCCGCTGCAGAGCAGCCCCGACGCGTTCGAGCGCGCGCTCGACTTTCGTCGCTTCTTGCAGCGGGAAGCGGCGGCGCAGCTCGGCGCGATGCCGATGTCGGATCCGCTCACCGAGCTGCGATCGCTGCCGCGCGCGAGCGTGCCGGCGGACGTGCGCGAGCGCTGGCCCGCGCTGGACGAGCGCGAGCTCGAAGCCGGGCTCCTGGGTCGTCTGGCGATCGACCACGACGTCGCTCCGGTCGGCTCTCGCGGGGGCTCGGTCAGCGGCGAGCGTCGCCTGCAGGACTTCCTCGACCGCCGCCTCGATCGCTACACCGAGGGCCGCAACCACCCGGACGACGAGGTTTCGAGTGGCCTCTCGCCCTGGCTGCACTTCGGTCACGTCGGTGCCCACGAGCTGATCCGTGCGGTGCTCGAGCGCGAGGGCTGGGACCCCGGTCGGCTCGGCGACGCTCGTCGGCTCCGCGGCGCTCGGCTCGGATTTTGGGGCGTGAGCGAGGCAGCCGAGTCGTTCCTCGATCAAGCGGTCACCTGGCGGGAGCTGGGCTTTCATCATTGCTGGCACCGCGAGGGCTACGACCGCTACGAGGGCTTGCCCGGGTGGGCGAAGCGGACCCTGGCCGAGCACGCCGACGATCCACGCCCGCACGTGTACACGCTCGAGCAGCTCGAGGCCGCGCAGACCCACGACGAGCTGTGGAACGCGTCGCAGCGGCAGCTCGTCGGCGAGGGCCGGATCCACAACTACCTGCGCATGTTGTGGGGCAAGAAGATCCTCGAGTGGAGCCCGAGCCCGCAGCGGGCCTTCGAGGTGATGGTCGAGCTCAACAACAAGTACGCGCTCGACGGCCGCGATCCCAACTCGTATAGCGGGATCGCGTGGGTGCTCGGTCGCTTCGATCGTCCCTGGGGTCCGGACCGGCCGATCTTCGGCAAGATCCGCTACATGTCGTCGGACAACACCCGCAAGAAGCTGGAGCTCGATCGCTACCTCGAGCGCTGGGGCGACGCGAGCCAGCTCCGCATCGAGCTTCGCTGAGTCGCTCGAATCATCGCAGCACCGCACCATCGAACCAAAACGAGAGGCGAGCCTTGGCTCGCCTCTCGTGCAGCGCGGGCGATCAGGACCGACGCCGACGCAGCGTGAGCAGCCCGAACAGCCCCGCGAGCAGCCCGGCTCCGGCGGGTCCGGGCTGGTCGGTCGCGCAGCCCTTGGCGGTGCCGCCCGGCTTGCCCTCGACCTCGCTCGGGCCTTCACCGCCACCGTCTTTGCTGCTCCCGCTCGAGCCACCCGAGTCACTCGACCCGCCGCTCGATCCGAAGTCTCCGTCACCGCCGTCTTCGGACGCCCCGGTCACGCCCTCGTCGCTCCCATCATCCCCGTCGCCACCACCTTTGGCGGCGAACTTGGCCTCCCGCTTCTTGCGTTGCTCTTCCTTGTACTTGATGTAGCTCTCGGGCAGCTCGGGCAGCTTCTGGATCATCCGCGGCCGCGAGCCCGAGAGCTGCTTCCACGCGCTCGCGCTCGGGACCTGGCCTCCGCCCGCGGGCTTTTGCACGCCGAGGATGTAGAGCGCACGGCGGTTGCGGACCTCGTCGACGCTATCGCCGGTCTCGACCGCGAGCCCGCGCTCGCCCATGCCGGCGTAGTAGATCTCGCACCACGCACCCTTGTCGTAGAAGTACTTGGCGATCGCCTTGGCGCGCTCCTCCGAGAGCTTCTGGTTGTCGGCCGCGTTGCCGACCGTGTCGGTGTAGCCGACGATGTAGAGCTGGGCCGAGAGGTCGCCGTTGACCGCCTCGTTGGCCTTGTCGAGCCCGGCGAGCTCGTGGACGAGCACCGCGAAGGCCTCGGCGACCTTGGGCTCCTCGTTGGGCTTGATGATCGCCTTGCCCGAGTCGAAGTTGACCTCGGTGTGCGGGATGTCGACCGACCAGGGCACCCGCGTGTCGGTGTACGAGAAGCCGGTGTCGTCGCTGCCGGTCACCTTGATCATGAACACCTCGCGGTCGGTGTTCCAACCGAGCTCGAAGGTCTTGCCGGCCTCGACCACGTCGGTGACGACCCTCTCGGTGATCAGGTCGCCGTCGGTGTCGTAGACCTGCAGCTCGACGCTGGTGACCGTGAAGGGCGTCTTGTAGCGGATCTTCTGGCCGTCGACGATCTCGGCGCGATCGCTGAGCAGCTCGAACGCGCCTTGCTTGCCGCCCGCGATCGGGCGCTGGATCTCGAACGATCCGTTGGTGAACGCCTCGTTGGCCTCGATCTCGATGTCGTAGCTGACCTGGCGATCCTTCTGCTTCCAGGTGATCTTGGTCGGCTTGCCGGGCTTGATGCTGACGGTCTTGTTGGTCTCCGACCCGTCGGAGCCGGTGATCTTGACCTTGACGTCCGCGAGCGGCTCGTCGGACTCGAGCTCGACCCAGACGGTGCCGTCGGGCTCGGCTTGACCCGAGTACTTCCAATTGAAGCCGCCCAACATCATCAGCAGGGCGAGCAGCGGGGCGGTGAGGGATGCGATGGCCATCGATCGATGTCTCCGGGGGGGCGGCCTGCCAGTTCGCGCTTCGCGCTTGAGGCGCCTCGTCGAGTGTACCGGACTTCGACGAGGCGGGGGACGCCGAGGCTCCCGCGGGCCGCGTGACGCGAGAGCATCGGTAGCGCTCTGTCAGCGCGCGACCGACAAGGTTCGGCCTCAGCGGCTTCGCTCGTGCCGGACCTCGACCACGGTCCGAATGCCGCCACGGACATAGAAGTCGCCTTCGACCACCATCGCGCGCGGATCGGTCGCGGCGACCAGATCATCGAGGATCTGGTTGGTGACCGCCTCGTGGAAGGCCCCGCGATCGCGAAACGACCACAGGTAGAGCTTGAGGCTCTTGAGCTCGACGCAGCGCTG
>CBFGLP010001019.1:0-2050 GCA_965649595.1 uncultured Myxococcales bacterium
GTTGAACTGTCCTCATCACCCCCGCGGGGCTCCGGCAATAATTTCGGCTGCCTCTGAGCAGGCCCCGAATTGGCGCAGATCGCAGTTTCTGACGGCAAAGCTTGCCGGCCGAGTTGAGGCATTTTTCCCCCGACCGCTCGGGGACCAGTCGTATCCTCCCGTCAACACATGGCCAAACACCGTGTCCGTCGGGAGGCATTGATTCATGTCTGAAGTCATCGATAGTATCGAAATCGCGCCTCGCACCTATTGGGTGGGAAAGCGCGATCCGCAGAGTATCTTTTTTGCGAATCCCTATCTGCGTTGCTTTGCCTCGGCCGACGGTGCCCGTCAGATCAACTTATTGATTGATCCGGGCTCGAGCTCCGACTTCGCGGTGGTCAGCGCCAAGGTCACCGCGCTTATCGGCAGCTTGCGTCGATTGTCCGCGATCTTCATCAATCACCAGGATCCCGACGTCGGCACCTCCGCCCCCGCGCTGATCCACCGCTACGCGCCGAAGGCCTCGATCCTGTGCTCCGAGGAGACCTGGCGGCTGATCGTGCACCTCGATCTCCCGCGCGAGAACTTCATCGCGCTCGACCGCTTCAGCCGCGGCATGAAGCTGGGCACTGGTCACCAGGTGCTCCCGGTGCCCACGCCCTTCTGCCACTTCCGTGGCGCGGTCATGCTCTACGATCCCGAGACCCGCGTGCTGTTCTCGGGCGACCTGTTCGGCGGGCTCACGGCCGCCGATGCGCAGGGCATCTGGGCTGACGAGAGCGACTGGCGAGGCATGCGGGCCTTCCACCAGCTCTACATGCCAGCCAACTCCGCGCTGCGCGGGGCGATGCAGCGGATCCGCGCGCTCGATCCGGCCCCGCTCATCATCGCCCCACAGCACGGCCGAATCATTCGCGGCCCGCTGATCCAAGAGATGATCGCCCGACTCGAGGAGCTGCCCGTCGGCCTCGACATACTCGACGAGGGTCAAGACAGCGCCACGCTCGACGCCTGGAACCACGTGCTCGCGCGGGTGCTCGAGATCGCGACGATGCTGCTCGGCCACCACTCCGAGATCCGCCTCGCCGACGCACGCGAGCTAGAGGACAGCCTCTCGTTCGAAGGCGGCACGCCGATCATCACGGACATCGGACGCTGGACGCTCGGCAAGGTGGTCGAGGCGCTGACACGCGGGGAGCCGCCGCAGGTCGCCAACCCGATCAAGTTCGAAGCGATCGCGGCGGCGCAGGACCTCGGGCTGCCGGCGCCGCTGATCACTATCGAAGAGGAGAGCGTGCAGGAGGACACCAGCTTCATGGTCGCGTGAGCGCTGTTGGGCTCGCCATGCTCGTCTCCGAGTGAGTAGTATGTTACTCACTCGGAGACGAGCATGGCGCGGTTCCAAGCATTGACGAACGCGGTGCTCGAGCAAGAGCTCGATGATTTGCGGGTTCGGCTCGGGCTCCGTGAGAACCAGAAGGCCGACCTGCTGCGCGAGATCACGGCGCTCGCAGCTTGGGTCATCCGTCAGACCGAGCCATCGCGTCGGAAGCCACCGAAGCTGACGTGGAAGAACGATTGAGCGATGGCGCTGCGAATCGAGCCTCTCGGTCGTCAGCATCGCCGCTTACTCTCTGGTTTTCGTAACCAGCACCCATCGCTGGTCGAGTATCTGCGACGTTACGCGCTGCGCCACGGCCAGACCGACTTGCTCTCGCGTACCCACCTGGCGATCGATGACTCGGATGGCGCCGATCGGGTGGCTGGCTACTTTTCCTTGGCGTTTGCCAGCGTGGAGCGGGAGAGCGCGACAGCGATCGCCTCACTCGATCGCCTGCCCCGCTTTCCCATCCCCGCGATCCTGCTCGCCCAGCTCGCCGTCGATGATCGCGTGCAGGGCCAAGGACTCGGGCGGTACTTATTCGAACCCGAAACCCGCCCACCGAGATCGCTGAGTCTCCGCCGCCTGTCGGAGACGAGAAGAAGGCCCCCCTTGGGGGCCCAGACGGACGACTGCGAACCCGAACCAGCCCACCGAGGTCGCTACGCGACCTCGCGGCCGCGCAGC
>CBFGLP010001020.1:0-2938 GCA_965649595.1 uncultured Myxococcales bacterium
GGTCGAGCTCGAGCTCGACCGGGTCGCGCTGTTGTCCCTGGTCGAGCTGCGCGAGCCTGGCCTGCTGCTCACGCACGCTCGCGCGCAGGCGCTCGAGCTCCTGCGTCGACGTGTCGAGCTGCTGCTCTTGGATCGTCGCGAACACGAACAGCACGACCATGAACACGTCGAGCAGCGGGAGCATGTCGATGGTCCGTCGCTGACGCGTCCTGCTCACGCCGAGGGCTCCTCGCGTCCGCGCGGCTGCTCGAGCCCCGCGAGCAGGGCCGTGCGAACGTAGAGGTTGGCCCGCTCGAGCACGGTCTCGCAGGCACCCGCGACGCCCGAGAGGCCGAGCGCGCCGATCAGCCCCCAGAAGGTCGTGCCCAACGCGGTCGGGAGGCGAGCGCGGAAGCTGTCGAGGTCGGTCGGATCCGAGGCGACCAGCGCGAACACGGTGCCGAGGATGCCGAGGTGGACCGCGAACTGGGCGAAGCGCTCGATCCAGGCGATCCGCTCGCGCAGACGAATCAGCACGTGCGCGGCAGCTTCCGAGCCGGCCGCGCTGCTGCCAGCGTTGGCTCGCGCGGCCTCGGCTCGGCCTGCCTCGCCCTCGAGCAGCCGGGCGATCTCTTCGAAGCTGAGATCGACGACCGGCGCGGCCTCGAGTCGCTTGCGGATCGGGTGGTCGGCCGAGAGCTCGGCCGCGACGCGACGCAGCACGCCCAGCCCACCGACCAGCCGATCGAAGGCGCTGCGGCCCCCGGTCAGCCACGCGATCGAGCTGCCGAGCATCGCGATCACGGCGAGCAAGACGACGATACCGAGCGGATCGAAGAGTGAGTCGGAGATCACGGACGGCTCACTCCCGGGCGACCGCGATCTTGTTGTGGCCTGCGTCCTTCAGGCAGTCGAGCAGCGTGACGACCGACGCCTGGGTGCCTTCCTTGGCGTCGATGGTGATCTCCTTCGCGCCCTCGAGCGCCCCCTCGCTGATGCGCTTGCACAGATCCTCACAAGGTTGGGCTTGCTCGCCCTCGAGCGCGCAGCCACCCACACCGACGACAATCTTGCCCGAGGGCACCGGGGGTGTTTCCACGCTCGATTGCTCGTCGGGCTTGGCCTGCTTGGCCGGCTCCTCGGTCGGCTCGCCCTTCTCGCCCTCGCCCTCGCCTGGACCACCACCGAGCCCGAACCCGGGGATGCAGTCGGACAAGTAGAGCGCGACCGCGCCGACAACCGCCAGCAAGAACCCCAGGATCGTGACGCGGCCCTTGCCGCGGCGGGCTGGTCCGGAAGGTTTGTTCTCGGCCATGCGCCGACGATCGCCCGCCCGACGACGGGGTGCAAGCCGGCATCGGAGGCCAACAGGAGACATCGCCGCGTGCGCTCGGATCCTCGCTGCCAAACCGGTATGCCGGCTCGTCGGAGCGGCTCGTGAGTCCTTCGGCGCCGAGCAAGCCAAAATCCCTGCTTTGACACGACGGCACGATGGTAGTCAGGAGCAATGACTCCCAAGCAGAGGCGACAGCTCCGGCGACGCATCAATCATGTAGCGAACCGGCTCAACCGTGCGCAAGAGCGGCTCGCCGTGCTGCGCGAAGCCGACGAGCTGCAGCTGCGAGGGCCGCTCAAAGCCCTGGTCGAGCGCGCCGCCAAAGATGGTGGTCTCTCCGGTCTGAAAGACCGGGACAAGGACGGCGGGATCGACTTCGAGGAGCTCGTCGATGCGGTGGTCGAGTTCCTCGATCAGAAGGCCGAGCCGAACGAGCCGATCCTCGAGTGGATGTCGGACGTCGGGCTCGAGCTGGCCGCGAACATCGCCGTGGCGATCTACAACCGGACCGAGGATCGCCTGCTGCGACGCGTGGAGCGAGACAAGGCTCAGCTCGCGCGGCTCAAGTCCAGGCTGCTCGCGTAGCTCGGGGCACTAGTGGTCGGTGGGCTCGCGCAGATCGAGCTCGAACGCGATCAGCTCGCGTGGGACCAGCGTCCAGCTGCTCGCCAGCGCCAGCGGGCCACGATCGAGCGCGCGGAAGCGGTAGCGTCGGATGAAGAGCGGCAGGAACACGGCCAGCTGCTGCTTGGCGAGGTGCCGGCCGACGCAGGTGTGGTCGCCGAGCCCGAAGGGGAAGTAGCCGATCGTGCGCGGGATGACCCGGCCGCGATCCTCGAAGCGCTCGGGTCGAAACGCGTTGGGGTCGTTCCACTCCGCGCCACGATGCGTGAGCCAGGGGCTGACGAGCACGGTGGCGCCCGCTGGCACCGTCCAGGCGCCGACCTGGGTGTCGATCCGAGCCGCGCGAGCGAGCAGCCAGATCGGTGGATAGAGGCGCAACGCCTCGTCGATCACCGCGCCGATCTCGGGATGCGGCCGGGTCACGTGCGGGTCGAAAGGCGTGGCTGCGAGCGTGGCGTCGAGCCGAGCGAGCACGTCCTCGTGGGTGGCCAGCGCGTGGACGGTCCAGAACATCGCGCTCGCGCTCGGGCCGACGGCAGCGAGCAGCAGCGCGATCACGCCGTCGCGCAGGCCAGCGCGGCGAGAGGCCGCGTCGCGCTCGGACAGCCACTCGCTGGTCGCGAGCCGCGAGATGAGTCCGGGCGGCCTTCGGCCGTCCTCCTCGACCTCCACGCACTCCGGCCAGCTTGCTGGCCTCTGTGCGCTCCGGTTGAGGTCATCGTGCTGGTTGGTGTCGGCGAGGCGTCGGTCGACCAGGGCCTCGATCAGCTCGCGCAGCCGCGCGATCGCCTTGGTGACACGGGCTTGCCCGCGGCCATGCGGATCGAAGCGCTCGTGCAGGGCATGAAAGCAGGTCGGGACGTCGATGGCGTCGTCGAGCGACGAGACTAGCGAGCTCAGCTCCTCGAGCTCGGGCAGCCCGCTCGGGTCGATGAAACCCAGCTCGCCGAGCAGGATCTCGAGCGAGAGCTGGCGGAGCTCGCCGAGCAGCTCGATCGT
>CBFGLP010001021.1:0-6937 GCA_965649595.1 uncultured Myxococcales bacterium
CTCCTGCGGGAGGTAGCCGATGCTGACGCCCTCGGCCGCCCAGGCCTCGCCGATGAACTCCTTGTCGACCCCGGCCATGATCCGCAGCAGCGTCGACTTGCCGGATCCGTTGTTGCCGAGCACACCGATCTTCGCGCCCGGCAGGAACGACAGGTGGATGTTCTCCAGCACCTGCTTGCCGCCGGGGTAGACCTTCGAGAGGCCCTTCATGGTGAAGATGTACTGGTAGGACGCCATGCCGCGCGGATGATACTCGCTGGGGCCAAACCCGAAAAGTCGAGCGAGTTCGCAGGCCTACGGGAATGGGGTGAGGGCGTGGGAGCGCTTGGCAGCCGAGGTTGGCTGCGCGGCGCTCGTCGGGTAGTCGCTCGAGCAACGCAGCGAGGGACGAGGTCTTCGGGGCCCGCCATGGCTCGGTTCCTGCGACTGCACCGAAGGGCGGTGTAGACTCGCGCTCGTGACCGAGCACATCCAGGCGAGGAACCCGTCCGAGGCGTTCTGGACGCTCGACCCCTTCGCGATCGTGACCCCCTTCGATCCCTGGTTCGTGGACCTCGAGCGCCTGGTCCCGCGAGAGCACTACGGGGTCGCGCACAAGCTCAAGCGCCAGCTCGGCGCCGCCCCCGGTCGGCCCGAGTTCGTCCACATCGGCATGATGGGCCATGCAGGCGTCGGCAAGACCACGCTCGCCCGCAGCGCCCTGGCGGAGCTCAGCCAAGACGGGATCGTGGCGATCTACATCAACGCGCTCGAGGCCTTCGATCAGGGCGACTTCACGTTCTCGGATCTCATGCTGGTCACCGCGGAGTCGATCATTCGACACCTCGCCGAGGCAGGGCTCAGCATCGCTTCGGAGCACCTCGACGCGGTGCGAGAGTGGTTTAGCGAGGAAGTACTGACCGAGAATCACAGCAAGCAGATCCTCGGCAGCCTATCGACATCGGCGGAGGGGAAGACTTCGATCCCCTTCCTCGCTGCGTTCGCGGCAACACTGACGGCCTCGCTGAAATCCGACAACGAATATCGGCGTGAAATTCGACGCAAGACCGAGCGGGACCCGACCGCCCTGGTGCGACGTATCAACCTCCTGCTCGATTCCGTTCATCAGGCCCTCGCGCCTCGGCGGGCAAAGATCTGCATCGTGTTCGACAACCTCGAAAAGACCAAGCTCGAGCTCGTCGACAGCGCGGTGCTTCGAAGGTCCGAGGACTTTCGAAAGCTGCGAGCAAACGCGCTGCTCTTCTTCAATCCTGCGACGGAGTATTCGCCGCTCAGTACCCCGGCGAGTCGCGCGTTCGAGTGCATCTCCGTCCCAGCGTTGCCGGTCCGCTTTCCTGGCGACGCCCCGGAGGTTGTCCGCCCCGAAGCGGCGAATGCGATCGAGCACTTGTTGCGGTTACGCGTCTCTTTGGACGACGTATTCGAAGACGCGCAGACGTGCGTCGATTCGCTCGCGCATTGGTCGGGCGGTCATATCCGCGACTTGTTGACGATCGCCCGTCGAGCGGTCGAGAACGTCGAGCCAGCGAAGATCACTCCCGTGGATATCGAAAAAGCTGGCCGTTGGCTGGGCCGACGCAGGACTTCCACGTTGCGTCCCGAGGACCTGCCTCGTGCGGTCGAGATCCATCAAACGAACCGAATTCTCGACACAGATCAGGATCGCCGAATGCTCAAGAACTCCTGCGTCCTCCCCTATGACGGAGTCGAGTGGTGGGACATCCACCCGGGCATTCGAGCCGACGAACTGTTTCTCACGGCGCTCGAGTCTCGGGGCGCGGGCTAGTGGTCGATGGAGGGCGACATCGACAGCGACGACGCGGAGGAACTCGAGCGCATCTTTCGATTCGCGACTCGCCCGGGGCCGCGCTTCGGACTGGCGCTGGTACTCTATGTGGATCCGGCACTCGCCCGGGAACATCGCGTGCGACTGCTCGAGCGCATTCGGGCCCGAGGTCAGCGGGCAGCCATCGTCGAATTTGACAGTGATGATGACCAGCAGGATCTCGTCGAGCGACTATCGAGTGCGTCAACAAGCACGGAAGTGCTCTTCGTGGTTGGGCTCGATCGATTGGTGATCGACAACTTGGGGCGAACCCGCTGGACGTCCGCGATCGCCAACTTGAATCAGCGACGAGACGAGCTTCCGCAACTAATCGATGCCCGAGTGGTGTTCTGGATCGCGGAAGCCGCCTACTCGAGCTTGATGGAGGTCGCTTGGGATCTCTGCCAAGTCATGCTGACAACGGCGGAATTTCGTGGTGTCCGCCCGACTATGCCCGACCCGCTCCGGCTCGAGCGCCCTCACGGAGCAGCTTTGCCGACGCGTCGGTTCGCTTCGCCCGCGAAACCACAGGTAGATGCACTGGTACGGATTTACGAGCGTGCTGAAGATCCACAAACTCGCGCCGACGCGGCTGCGAGCACGGCTGACATATACCTCGAACATGCTGAGGATGACCTCGCTGTGATCTGGTGCGAGCGAGCAGCGACCGCCTACACCGACGCAGGTCGGTGGGAGGATGCGGTGCGTCAGTATCTGCACGCAGCGGACCTCGCACGTTCAAATTATCGGTTTCACGACGCTCTCCTTCTCGCCCATCATGCGATCGAGTTGGCCCAGCGCTCTGGGACGAAGCGAGAGGAGGCGCGCGGATGGGTCCTAATAGCAGATATCGAAATCGCACAGAGCAACTTCGACATCGCCCTGCAAACACTGCACAATAAGGCATTACCGCTCTTCAAAACCGTTGAAGACGAGCGAGGCTGCCTCATCGCACGAGGCCGAGTCGCCGATATCCTGTTCGCCCAAGGGGACTTGGACGGTGCGCTTCAGATCCGCAGGAACGAAGAACTTCCCTCATACGCGCGACTGAACGATACACTGGCACGCGCAATCATACTCGGGAAGATCGCAGACATCCTGGAACTCCAAGGTCGCATGGAGGAGGCACTGCACATTCGTACGCATGAGGAGATGCCTATCTACGAGCAACTCGGGGCTGAGCGAGAAAGGGCAATCACGGCTACGAAGGTGGCCGACATTCTTCGCCTTCGCGGTGAATTTGACGATGCATTGCAGGTCCTGCGACAAGAAGCGCTCCCCGTGCTCGAGGACATCCAAGACCTGCACGCGAGCACGGTCACTTGGGGAAAGATCGCAGACATCCTGGCGGCGATGGGAGAGCTGGACGAAGCGTTGCGCATTCATGTAGACGTGGAACTGCCTATTTATCAACGACTCGGGGATGTCCGTGGGGAGGCGGTGACGCTCGGTAACATTGCGGACATCTTGCAAGCGCGCGGTGGCTCCGATGAGGCCATTCGACTGTGGGAGACGCAAGTACTTCCCACATACGAAACGATCGGTGATCGGCGCGCCTTGGCGATTGGGCGAGCGAGCCTGGCGGTTAGTCTCATCATGCGAGGGCGGCCGGGTGATGGGGAGCGAGCGCGAGAAGTGCTCGAGCTCGCGGTCGCCGATGCCAAGCAGGCCGGTCTACGGGAGGCAGAAGCGCTCGAGCGCCTCCAGCGCCAATTAGCCCAGACACCACCGCGACAACGGCGGGGGGAGTGAAGCATGACCGACGACGACCCCAAGTGAACGCTCGGGCGTACTGGCTCAGAGCCAGTCGATGAACTCGACCAGGAAGTCGGCGTTCTCGTCGACCAACCCGGCGATGTGCGGGCCGAGCGAGTTGGTCTCTTCGTAGTGGTCGCCCTCGGCCTCGTTGAGGTAGGGCAGGCTGTCGGCCAGCACGAAGTCGTAGTCGGGGATGATGTAGCCGAGCTCGTCGTTACCCAAGCCGATCACCCAGGTGTACTCCGAGCCGATCCGCTGCTTGAGGTAGGGCCCCTGCGGCGCCTGGCTGACGTCGGGCGGGTTGGGGTTGTTGGGATCGATGAAGTCGGCCATCTCGGTGAACATCTGCGAGCCGTCGTAGCCGCCCACGGCGATCTCGGGCAGCAGCTCACCGGGCACCGTCAGCATCCGGACCGGGCCGAGCTCGACCACGCCCATCTCGGTCGTGACGTACTGCTTGTTGTCCATCTCGACGATCTCGCGCTCGAGGATGCCCTGCATGAAGGCCAGCTTGAACGAGTCGTTGACGACCTGGGCCAAGAAGGTCTGCGCGCCGAACTCGAGCCGCGGATCATCGATGACCTCGCCGTCGGCGACGGCCCCGAGCGCGACTTCGCCGAGCAGCTGGCCGATCGCGTCGGTCTTCTCCCAGCTGTACCCGCCGCCGAAGGTGTCGCCATCGGGCGTGGTCACCTCGACGCCGAGCGGCGTCATCATCCCGCCGAGCGCCCCGGAGATGAAGATGCAAGGACCGCCGAGGCCCGGGGTCCCGGGCGCCATCGTCCACTGCGAGCCGGTCTCGACCGTCCGGCGCAGCGCGTGGATGTAATCCGACGTCAAGAGCGTGTTCTCGTCGGCCATCGCCTCGGGATGGCTGGCGTAGTTGACCATCGTCGCGATCGTCTCGCCTTGCGCGTCGGCAAAGTGCAGCACGTCGACCGCCTCGTCGACGATGAAGGGATCGCGGCTGTCACGGTTGACGTTGAGGATTCCCTTCTCCGCGTTGGTCGTGGACGCGTCACCCCGGCCAACCGTCAGCGTGGTGACCTCGCGCAGATCGGCGATCGCCTCGGTCGCGGCCTGAGCGATCGCCATCCGCAGCTGCGCCCGATAGTCGTCGTCGAACCCACCCGCGGCGATCGTCTGGCCCCACAGGCCCATCGTGTCCGGGCCCTCGTGCGTGTGCGTCGAGCTCACGCTCAGCCAGTCGATGTCCTGGTCGGCGAGCAGCTCGCGGATCGCCAGCACCTCGTCGTAGAAGTAGCCGACCGTGTCGATCGACACGATCACGACCCGGGTGTTGCCCTGCTGCATCGCGATCGCTCGGGCCCACAGCCCGTCGCCCTCGCCAGCCAAGCCGAAGTCGGCCGTCCGGACCCCGCGAGCCGGCCGATTGTTGCCGAACCCAGCCATGTAGATGGCCTGGAACTCGCCGTCAGCCTCGCCCTCGTCCGGCGCCACGTAGCCATCGTCACCCGGACACAGGCGATCGCAGCCGCAGTCGAAGAAGCTGTCCTCGCCGGCATCGAACTCTCCGTCGCCCGCGACGTCGTCCCAGCTCTCGAAGCACTCGGGGACGATCGACACGACCGCTGCTCCGGCCTCGAGCGGCGCGCCCTCGACCTCGTCGCAGGCACCCGAGGGGCCATTCGGGCAGAACTGATCGGGCGGGATCGGATCGCCGTCGCCCGTGGTCGTGTCGTCGGTCGTCGTGTCGTCGGTCGTCGTGTCGTCGGTCGTGTCGCTCTCGCTGGAGCCACTCTCGCTCTCGCTCGTCGTGTCGTCCGTCGTATCGCCGACCTCATCGTCCGACTTGCCGCCACCGTTGCACGCGAGCAAGCACGCGAGACCGAGCGTCACGAAGGTCAATGCGCGAAGATGCGAAGCGCGGGGAGCACGAGCCATGGCCGGGATGGTCGCACGAGTCCAGGCGGGGATCAGCGAAAATCAATGCGCTCAGGCGCACGTGATTCGAGCCACTAGCCGACTCCGAGCGCGATCGGTCACGATTGGGAGGTGGCACTCGAGCGAGAGCATCCCCCGCGCATCTACCTTCGCCTGCTCGGATTCGTGCTGCTGACATTGCTCGTGCTGCTGGTCGAGAGCAGCTGTGCGAACGTCGAGTACAGCAAGGCCTATCACGAGGTCAAAGACCGCGAGCTCGACAGCTACCGCCACCAGGGCCCCGCGGACGCGCTCCGACGCGACCTCGAGTCGTTCTTGTCGAACGCAGGTTATGTGCCCGGACCCGGATCGGCGGGCGGCGTCGAGACGCAGTGGCGGGCGCGCGATGACGATCAGCGCGAGAAGATCCGAGCGGTGCTCGACGAGCACGACGATGGCATCAGCGTGCGGCTGTTCAGCGTGACCGAGACCCAGAGCCCGCGAACCTACGCCCCGCACCAGCACGAGCGCCGCGCCGACCTCGAGCGCAAGCTGCTCGAGCGGCTCTCGCCCGACGAGGCCGTGCGGATCGGCGAGTCGGGCTCGGCTGCGGGCTTCGTCTACGACCTGCCCGCCGACGAGATCTGGGCCAAGATCAAAGCGATCGCGTGGCCCGAGCCCGAGAGCTGGACCTTCACCGACGCGAGCGCCCCGGTCGACGCCGTCGCGGTCACCGAGTGGCGCGAGTCCGACGGCGAACGCAAGCGCTTGGAGACGCGGCTGATCGGGCACGAGAGCCGCAAGTACTCGGTCGAGATCCACGAGCGGATCGAGCGAGCGGTCGGCGAGCGGTCGTGGCGGCCGACCTCCGACGAGCGCGACAGGAAGCTCGAGCTCGAGCTGATCGACTACCGCGATCCGGCGAAGGCCAAGCAGATCGAGACCGACGCGAGGGCGGCCGGCGACGCTGCGTTCAACGAAGCGATGGATCGCGGGGCGATCGGGTGTAGCTGCCGGCTGTGAGCATCACTGCGGCGGCGCCCCGATCGGCTGCAAGGGAGCATCCCCAGGCTGATGGAGGGGTGGCTCGCGGCGAGCGATGACCACGTAGAAGACCGGCACCAGCAAGACTCCGAGGAAGGTGCCAGCCGTCACACCACCGATCACCGCGACGCCGATCGCGTTTTGAGCCCCCGCGCCCGCGCCATTCGACAGCGCCAAGGGCAACACGCCGAGCAAGAACGCCAGCGAGGTCATCAACACCGGGCGCAAGCGAGCCTTCGCGGCGGCCAGCGCCGCGTCGACGCGGCCGTAGCCTTGCTCGCGCAGATCCTTGGCGAACTCGACGATCAGGATCGCGTTCTTGGCGGCGAGGCCGACCAGGACGACGAAGCCGACCTGCGCCAGCACGTCGACCTGCATGCCGCGCAGCAGCAGGCCAGTGACCGCAGCGAGCAGGCACATCGGAAC
>CBFGLP010001022.1:0-9930 GCA_965649595.1 uncultured Myxococcales bacterium
CGGCGGCCGAGCGCTCGCGGGCGGTGCTGCTCTTCGACGAGGCCGACGCGCTGTTCGGCAAGCGGACCGAGATCTCCGACGCGCACGATCGCTACGCCAACCTCGAGACCGCCTACCTGCTCACTCGGCTCGAGCAGTACGAGGGGCTCACGGTGCTGGCGACCAACCTGCGCCGCAACGTCGACGCGGCGTTCATGCGCCGGCTCGAGTTCGTGGTCGACTACGAGCTGCCGGCCCGCGGCGAGCGGCTGCGCCTGTGGCAGGTCCACCTGCCGAGCGGCGCCCCGTTGGCCACCGACGTCGACCTGCGCGAGCTCGCGGACTTCTATCCGATCGCGGGTGGATTGATCCGCAACGCGGCCGTCGCCGCGGCCTTCCTGGCCGCCGAGGCCGAGGGCTCGATCACCCGAGCACACCTCCTGCGCGCCATTCGACGCGAGTACGAGAAGACCGGCGCGGCCTTCCCTGGCACGCCACCGAAACGAGGCCGGACCTGACCGGCGCTGGAGATCACCATGCCCACTCCCCTCGAGACATACGCCCAGTCCGAAGTCGATCGACTCGAGTCGCTCGAGTCCACGGCCCGCAGCGCGTTCGGTGCCGCGCAGGCCCTGCTCGGCACCCGCCGCAGCGAGCACGCGGACGCGATCAAGGGCGTGGCCACAGCCGAGGCCGCGGTCGCGGCCGTACGACACGAGCTCGGCGGCAGCGAGGTCCCGGCCAACGCCAGCGCCGGCGGCCAAGCGCTCCACGACGCGCTCATGCAGCTGCGCCTCGCTCAGGCAGAGCAGCTGCGCGCCCGCTTGGCCTTGCTCGACGCCGAGGGCCAGGTCGAGCAGGTCCGCGAGCAGCTCGCCGAGCTCGGCACCGCGCTGACCGAAGCCCGCGCGACCTTGGCCGACACCCAGGCCCGCGCTCAGGAGCTCGCGACGTGGACCGACGCGCTCGCGTCAGGCAGCGCGCTCGTCGAGCTGCCGGCCACCGCCGCGGCTTTGAAGGCCGACGCCAAGTTCACCGACGCGAAGGCCAAGATCGGCGCCACGCTGCCGACCGGTCTGCGCACACGGGCGGTCGAGCGGCTGCTCGCGTCGCTGGCCGACGATGAAGCCGACGCGGCCCAGCAGGCCGCGCTCGAGGACATCCTCGACGCCGGCGTGAAGGCGACCGGCGGGCTCGAGGGCGCCGTCGCCCCGCTCGAGCGAGCGTTCGAGCGCAGCGAGACGCTCGTCCGTGACTACGTCAGCAAGGCCGCGGGCTGGCTCGCCGAGGCCAGCACTCGGCTCGCACGGATCGCCGCTCGTCGGAGCTTGACCGCCAGCGAGTCGACCTCGCTCGCCAGCACCACCGCGCGAGCGGACGCCTTGGTCGCCGAGAAGCAGTACGACACCGCCCTCGCCGCCCGAGCCACCGCGCAGCGGCTGCTCGATCGCCGGGTCGCGGCGATCTACGCCGACCTGACGATCACCGATCCCGAAGCCGAGATCACCACCGACAGCGTGGTCGTTGCCCAGCGTGCGGCGATCACCAGCGCCGAAGCGACGATCGCCGCCCATACCGACCCCAGCAACCCGAGCTATGCGGCCAACGCCGCGCACCTGGCCACGCTCCGCAGCTGGCAGGCCGACGTGCCCGAGTTCGCGTGGGACGACCTGCTCGACCTCACGCTCGCCGAGCGGCTGCTCGATCGCCTGATCGCCGCGACGCCGTCCAGCCTGCTCTCGGATCTCGATACGGCCGAGACCGCGTTCGTCGACGCCCTGCAAGCCGAGCTCGACAGCGATCGCCGCCTCGATCCGGCCAACGACGCGCTCGACCAGACCCGCCGCGCGCTCGCTCGTCGACGCGAGACCGCGCAAGAGCGGGCCCGCGCCGAGCTTCGAGGCCTGCGCTGACCCCCGAATTCCCTTCGCCGCCCACAAGGAGCACACCCGTGGCCAACACACCCGACGTGACCGAATGCGCTGCCTGTCGTCGCCAGGGCGACGCGCGCCTGCCCATTGATCCCTGGCGCTCGCTTGCCGTGCACTTCGGCATGCTGCTGGGCGTCGAGGACTTCAAGACCGTCGACGCCTACCACCGCGGCAAGATGTGGCTGCACTCGGCCTGGTTGCACCGCGAGGGCGTGATCTGGGGCCTCGCGCCGAGCCTGCCCGAGCAAGGCGGCGAGCTGCGGGGCGAGCTGCGGATCGAAGCCGGGCTCGCGCTCGATGCCTGCGGTCGCGAGCTGCACCTCGATCGCGCCGCGTGCATCGACCTCGGCCGGTGGTTCACGGCGCGGGCCAAAGAGCTGCTCGCCGAGCTGGGCCCCAAGCCCGAAGGCGAGCAGGTCATCACGCCCAAGCCGCTCGTCGACGCGGCGATCGCCGCTGCCAAGGACGCAAAAGCGGCCGCCGGCAAGCAACCCGTCGCGCTCGCCCCGATCAATCGGGTCGATTCCTACGGGGGCTCAATCGAGCGTCCGATCGAGCGCCCGCTCGCGCCCGAGCGCGCCTACGGGCTCGCCTGGACCGCCGAGGGCTACGTGAAGCTCGACGCTCACGTCCGCATGCGCTTCGTCGGCTGCCTCGATCGCCAGGTGCCCGCGCTGGTCGAGCCCTGCGACGGAGCCGGTCGAACCACCGCCTACTCGCGCGTGTACGAGACCGTCGAGCTCGAGCTCGTGCCCGGGCTCCCGGAGGCGAGCCCTCAGCCCTACCCGCACCTGCGCATGCTCTTCGGCCTCGACGAGCCCGAGGGCGACGTGAAGGCGGCCCGCGAAGCGATCGCTGCGCTCCCGCCGAGCGAGCAGCCCGCGGCGTTCGAGGAGGAGTTCCATCGCTTCGCGGCGATCGACGCAGCCGCGCTCGCGCCCGCCAACGAGAGCGATGGCTCGACGCTCGGCCTGCTCCCCGCGGTCGATCCGGCGTGGTTCGTGCTCGCCGAGCTGCACGGGCTCACCGTCGCGCCCGACGGTGACGCCTGGCAGCTCGTCGAGGTCGAGCAGCTGATCTGGGACCAGCGCCCGACCCACGTCGCGACGCGTCCCCTACAGGACCTCGTCGCCGCGAGCTTGGCTGCCCTCCCCGCGCCGTCGAGCGACGCAGGAGGTCCACGGATCATCCGGGCCTCGCTGACGATCGCGCCCAAGCAGCTGAGCTTCTCGACCAACGAGCCGATCGAGCTCGACAGCCTCGCGCCGGAGCGCGTCCAGGTGAGCGCGTTCGTACCCGGCGGTGGCTGGAAGACGCTCACGGTCAGCGCCGCCAAGCTCGGCAGCGACGGCACCAGCGTGACCGTCGAGCACGACGAGCTGCCCGACACCGCCACCCGCGTTCGCCTGCGCGTCGACGGGACCAGCAGCACGCCGGTGCTCGGCGTCGACGGCTGGCCGCTCGCGGGCGCCGACGACGATCCGCCCACGTCCGCGCATGCCGGCCGCGACTTCGCCCACATCGAGCGCCGAGGAGAGTGAGCCATGACCAACAAGACCGACAGCAAGAATCAGTGGCTCGTCGTCGAGGGGATCCCGGGCCTGACGATCGCGCCGAGCGGGACCCCGCTGACCCGGCTCAACTACTTCGACGGCAAGTTCCTGCGCGCGAGCGATCTGAAGCTCGAGCAGGACGCCCAGCGCCAGCTCGTCCACCTCTCGAACCTCGCCGGCGGGTTCGGCATCGTCTACGGGTTCGACACCCAGCTGCTCGACGCGGGCGACCTGCTCGGCGTCGGGCCAGGCCAGGCGATCGACGCCGAGGGTCGCGTGCTGCTGCTGCCGATGGAGGTCCAAGTCGAGATCTCCAAGCTGATCGAGCGCTCGCTCCAGCTCGACCAGACCAAGTGCGACGACAAGGCCAAGCCGGGCAACAAGAGCGAGGTCTACGACTGCGAGCCGCTCACCTACGAGCCGCCGGTCATCGTCGGCGCCGACGCCAAGCTGTGGCTGATCACCATCGCCCACGCCGAGTTCCTCTGCGGTGAAGAGGACGTGTATGGCAAGCTCTGCGAGCAGGCCTGTGTGACCAGCACCGATCGCCCCTTCCGGATCGAGGGCGTGGTCCTGCGCGCGCGTCCGCTGCAGCTGACCAGCCCGCTGGTCACGTCGAGCGCCGTCGCGCTGGTCGGCAAGCACCTGCGCTCGCGCGTCGCCTCGGCCTACTTCGCCGACGAGCGCAAGACCCCGGCCAGCCTGATCTCGGGTGCCGGCCTGCGCAGCCACGCGTGGTGCCTCGGCGCCCAGCTGGCCACCGGCGAGGTCGCGCTCGGCGTGCTCGCGCGGCAAGGCGCGAGCAACCTGTGGTTCGACGCCTGGACGGCCCGGCGCGAGCGAATGGATCCCCCACCGCGCGCCTACTGGGCGCACCGGATGGCCATGCGTCCGTGGCGAGAGTTCCTCGCCCAGGTGCTGCAATTCCAGTGTCAGCTGGCCGAGCTGCTCGCCGACCTCGCCAGCGGCGGCGGCGTGCTGATCGATCCCTGCTCCGACAAGCAGCAGATGATCATCAACGCGCGCTCGACCGTCGAGGGGCTGATCGCCAAGTGGGCCCAGGGCGGGTTCGACAAGGCCAACCAACTCGGCGCGCTGACCCTCGAGACGCTCGACAAGCTGCGCAAGCAGCTCGACCTCGGCGACGCGGCCAAGCCCGGCAAGCCCACGCTCGGCCCACAGATCCTGATCGATGGCGGCATCGTCGAGCTGCCGCCCGCCGGCTATTTGCCGGTCGATCCCGCCAACGAGATGACCGTCAACGAGCAGGTCCGCCGCCTGCTCGGCGAGGGCGTCGACCTGCGCTTTTGCGTGGTCCGGCCCGACGACGTCGCCCGCGAGCTCGAGGGCGCACAGCACATGGATCGCATCTCGCTGCTGAGCGGGCTCGACGACCCGAGCAACAAGCCGCCGATCGACATCCTCGTGCCCGACGGGCGGATCATCGAGCACGACAAGCCGGCCGAAGGCCTCGGCTTTCGGGCCAAGCTCGGGATCGGCTCGCTGCCGGACGACATCAAGCTCACGCTCGCGCAGCTCAACAAGAGCCTCGGCAGCGCGCTGCTCACCAAGATCGCCACGCTGGGTGCAGCCTCCAAGTTCCACCTGCGTGGCGCGGCCCGGGCCGCTCGCACGCCCTCGGGCGGCGGCGTGGCTCACCTCGCCGCGCTCGGGCAGGCCGACAAGCTCGTCGGCTTCGACATCGACAAGGTCGGCGCGGTCGTCAACATGCCGAAGGCCGCCGACGCGCTGAAGCAGAAGTACGGCAAGCAGGCCGACGCCAACCAGCCGGCCGAAGCCGTGCCGCCAGGCATGTTCGAGGCGAAGCAGCCCATCTACGCCAAGCAGGCCTATGCCGAGTACCCCGGCTACGTGAACGAAGGCGGCGCGCACGTGGCCGGGAAGGGGGTCATCGCCACGTGGTTCGACGTCGAGGCCAGCGCCGACCCCTTCACGATCGCGCTCGGCACCTCGTTCAACGCCTCGTTCATGCTCCGCGCCAACGCGTTCGGATCGCGGGTCGAGTACCAGCTGGTCGGTCAGGTCCAGGTCCTCTACCGCCAGCCGCTCGTGCTCAACGGGGTCACCTACGGCACCCTCGCGACCGGCAAGCTGACCGGCTTCGAGTCGATGCAGGGCATGGACTCCAGCGACGGGACCTCCAACAGCGAGTACACCGTCATGCTGATCGACGCGAGCCCGGCCGGCAGCGTCGACGGCCTGGTCATCTCGCTCACGCCGGTCAAGGGCAAGGCGCTGCTCGACAACGACGCGGTGTTCGCCTGGGACGGCCAGAGCCTCGACGTCGCGGGCTTGTGGGTGTTCAAGGGCGTCGCGCAGCAGGGCGCCCCGCAGATGGCCGTCACGGCGCTCGATCAAGACGACGCGATCCAGAGCGAGACCGACCCCGACCACATCGCCGCGCTGCAGGCCCTGCAGGAGATCGCCAACCAGATCGAAGACCCGAGCTTCGCCAAGCAAGCGGCCGCCAAGCTGTTCCCGCCCGCCCCAGACGCGAGCGAGCTGCTCGAGATCCAGGCGGTCCACGACTGGGTGCTGTTCCACGCCCGCCACCGCAAGGAGTGCAGCCGCGAGCAGATCCCGAGCCCGGCGCCAGAGCTACGCAAGTACCGGGTCTACACCTACGAGCTGCCGCACGAAGAGTTCGCGTCCGCGGTCATGGACGCGCTGCGTCAGGACGAGGAGCTGCTCGAGCAGCTCGGCTTCGTCGAGATCGCCACCGTCGAGTTCGACGCCGGCGTGTCGGCCCTGCGGACCTCGGCCGACACGCTCGAGGCCCTGTGGAAGAGCCACGGCGAGGGCCGCAACTTGGTCTACGCGAGCATCGCCAGCGCCGGCCCGGCGATCGCCGAAGGCGAGGCCATCGCGCTCGGGCGCCTGCTCTCGGTCGAGCAGGTCGTCGAGCGGGTCTCGACGCCCTACTCGGATCAGAAGTCCGAGCTCCTCGCCCAGGTGCCCCACGTGTTCACGCTCGGCAGCGAGGCCGGGGTGATCGTGCTGCTCACGCTGCCCGCGGCCGAGCTCCGCCTCTCGCTCTGGGGCACGCATACCGGCGGTCTCGATCTGCTGAAGAGCCCTGGCGACCACCACATCGACGACATCGTCAAGGAGCTGGGCATCCGCCAGATCGCCAACGCGAGCTTCCGCGGCGAGCAGATGCTCGAGTTCGCGCTGGTCCAGCCGGTCTACGCCTACCAGGTCCCAATCGTGTTCCTCTACACGCGCAAGCAGGACCAAGGCTCGCTGCCGGAGATCGACCAGCTCGAGTCGTGTGCCCGCGCGACCGCAGAGAAGGCTGGCGTCGACATCTCGAAGACCACGATCGACCACGTCGAGTACGAGTACGGCTGGTCCGACGCCAGCTACGGCAACGTGATCGTGTTCATCTGCGGCGAGCTCGGCTGGCCGAACGACGAGTGACCATGCTCGGCCGCTGGGATCGCTGGACCTTCTATCGAGACCGCCGCGGTGAGTGGCGGTGGTCTCGTCACGCTGGCACCCAGCTGGTCGGCAAGTCGACCGAGGGCTACGAGCACCTGCACGACTGCGAGGCCAACGCGGCCCGGCTCGGCTGGAATTGCCGGGCCTGGCCGCGCTCCGCTCGTCATGATCGCTGGGAGCTCTACCTCGATCGTCGACAGCGCTGGCGCTGGCGCAGGCAGGCGCGCAACGGCGAGATCGTCGGTGCGGCGCACGTGGGCTTCGTCGATCGAGCCGCCTGCGGGGCCAACGCGCGCCGGCATGGCTGGCAGAGCGAGCCTGGTGATCGTTGCCGATCGGGGCCGGCCTCGGCCGACTGGGTGAGCTGCTCGCTGGACCACTCCTCGAGTGAGTGAGGGGATGCGCGGACGACCGCCGAGTGACCAATTCTCTCCGCACGAAGGCCCCCGAGGCCAGCAAAGCCAAGCGCGACGTTACGAGCGATCCCGCCGCGGACGAGCGCGAGGAGTCGCCGATCAATCCCAACTGGCAACAGCTCGCGTGGGCGACCAACGCTGCTGGCCCACCGCAGCAGCCCGAGCGTGAAGCCGAGGCCGACGCAGCCGCCGATCTCGTCGCCGCTGCATCCGATCTCGATCACGCGCCCGCGCCAGCCCTCGCCCCGCTCGAGCCGACCAGCAGCGACGCGCCCGGCCGCCCGCGCGGCCTCGGCCGTCCCCTGCCCGAGCGCCTCCGCGCCCAGCTCGAGCCTCGCTTCGGCCACGATCTTCGCCCGGTCCGCGTGCACGACAGCCCGCCCGACGCCGCGCTGGCGCAGGCCTACGGCGCGCGAGCCTACGCGCGCGGCCACGACATCGTGTTCGGAGCCCGCGAGTACCAGCCCGACACGCCCGCTGGTCGCTGGTCGCTCGCCCACGAGCTCGCCCACGTCGTCCAACAGGTAGGTCGCCCCTCGAGCGCGGCTCCGCTCGGGCTCGGCGGCGCGTCGATCGGCGTCGCCCGCCAGCCCGCCACCGCGCCCAGGGCCCCCGCGACCGCCGACGAGATCGAAGCGGCGATCCGCGACGACCCGCAGCACGCCGCCAACTTGCTCAACGGCATGTGGATGCTCGACATGCTCTCGACGCTCTCGCTCCTGCGCGGCCGCGGCGTAGCGATCACCAGCTTGCTCGGACAATCGACCGGAGTCGGAGCCGAGAGCGACAACCGAGTCGAGGCCGCCATCTTGGCGGTCACGCGCAGCAACCCCGCCCGGCTCCGCCAGCTGCTCGCGCCGACCGGCGGTCTCCAACAGCTCCAGCAGCGCCTGGAGATCCGCGGCTTCCTCGGCGGGGCCGCCAACGGCCAGGGCGGAACCTTCAAGTCCGGCGTATTGAAGGACTGGCAGTGGATCGTGATCGGCGATTATGTCCGGGTCGGGAACCGCAACCCCTACAAAGTTCAGGGCCAGGTCGTCGGCGCGTTACCCTGGATGGCCTTCAACCCCGGCGACTTGACCGGCGATCTGGTCAAGCCGAAAGATCGCGAGCAACAGACCTACATTTGGGAGATCGGTGCAATCGAAGGTCGCACCGTGCGTGGCGACCTCGGCATATTCCCCGACGAGGACACCGGTCGGACCGCGCTGCAGACCTGGATTCAAAAGCGCTATGCCGGCATGAGCCTGAAAGATGGTGCCGCCGCCCACCTCGGCGGCGCCCACAACAAGAACCTGGTCAAGGGCGTCGACGACCCCAACGAGTACGGCAATTTGGTGCTCGCTTACTTGAACGATCCGGCCGTCCGCAAGGGCCGACCGCCGCGCAGCAATTCGACCAAGTTCAGCGAGCTCGCGCCCGACGAGTGGCAGGCGGTGCTCGACGCATTCGCCGAGGCCGAGGACTACGGCAACATCGGGCTCGAGTTCACCACGGTCGGGCACAGCGAGCGCAACGAGCACGACATCGCCGCGCTCGAGGCTAAGCTGGTGCCGAACAAGAAGCTCGGCCCCGGGTATCGACGGCCGGACGGGAAGTTCGTCGCGGCCGGGTGGCGGACGGAGGTCCTACGCAAGACGCTGGCGAAGATCGGCGGCGGGACGCCGCCGGAGGTGCTCGAGGTACTCGGGGTACCTTGAGGTCTGAGAGCCCCGTCTGGGCCAACGCACGACGCGATACTATGCACTGAGCGCGTAGCGGGTCTGGCGTTGCTCCTCGAGGTGATCGAAGAGCCGCTCGAAGAGATCGAAGCAGCGGTGGACGAGCGCCACTGCGGCTTGGAAGGCCGGCGGATCGAGCTCGATCGCGGCTAACTGCTGCTGGCGATGGTCGCCGAACAGCTCGTGCCCGGCTTCGGCGTCCTGATGCATCCCCCCGAAGTAGAGCAGCGGCAGCTCGGTCTTGCTGCGTGCCAGCAGGCTGACCACGTACGGGAAGAACACCGCAGCCGCCGCTTCGAGCACTAGCGGGAACACCACCCGCACGCGATCGTCCTGAGCTCGCAGCAGCTCGGCAATGAGCGAGTAGGTGACGTCGCGGGTTATCTGATGCTCGTGGCCCATTACCCACTCGAGATCGCAGGCGCATCCAAGCTGCGCCACGTCGAGCATGAACCAGTGTTCGTGGCCAGCGTCGTCCTCGCGAAGGCTGCCGACGAGCTCGCGCAGCTTCGAATCCCTCACCTGCTCGTGAGTCAGGCGCAGCATGTCCTGAAAGCCGAATACGTAGAATGTCAGATGCCCCGCGAGTGCTCGGATATCCTCGATGGATGCCGATGTCGCCAGGCTGGCAAGCAGCTGCTCACGCTCCAAGCGGTGGCTACGAGCCTCGATCACGGCCTGGACCTCGGTCATTTTACGTACGAACACGATTGCCTCCTCCACGATTACCTCCCCCTGTGTCGAACCAGCGACGGCCAGCGAGCGCTGGCCGTCGCGCCGACGGAGGCACTATCAATAATCGGGCCAAGCCAGCGCTCGTGCACGCGCGGGTGTGCTGAAGGGCTTAGTCAGCCCGTCCGGGCTGAAG
>CBFGLP010001023.1:0-5837 GCA_965649595.1 uncultured Myxococcales bacterium
GGTGACTGATATGCTCGCGGGGTATGGATGCACCCGAACGCAGGTTCGCCGCTCTCGACCCCGACCGATTCCGCATACTCGAGCGGATCGGTGCGGGCCGCTCGTTGGTGTTCGCGGCGCAGGATGCAGAGCTGAGCCGCGTGGTGGCGGTGAAGGTTGCTACCGACTCGGCCGAGCACGCGGGACGCTACACCCTACAGCGAGAGGCGCTCCTCCTCGGGCGCATCCAGCACGCGAACGTGCTGTCGATCCACCAAGCTGGATGGTTCGACGACTGCTTCGCGTTGGTGCTGTCCTACTGTCCGAAGTCGCTGGAGGATGTGTACCCGTCGAGCCGACCGTGGCGCGTGCTGCTCGACGCTGTGATGCAGATTGGCAGGGGACTCGCGGCCATCCATGCAGCCAACATCCTTCATCGTGACATCAAGCCCACCAACATCTTGGTCGACGCGGACGGCCAACCGCTGATCGCCGACCTCGGGTTCGCGTGCGAGCTCGACGACGTCGAGGCGCTCGGCGAGTGGGTCGGGACGTCCCAGTTCATGGCGCCCGAGGTGCTCGAGCAGACGGGGTGCGACGTCCGGTCGGATCTCTACGCCTTCTGCATGACGGCCTTCGTGCTGTTGTATGGACACCAACCCTTCGCCACGTCCGAGCGCAAGCTCGCGGGCGAGATCAGCATGAGCCGCCGTGTCGACGACATGCCGGCCGCGGTGCGTGATGTGCTGGTGCGCGGGCTCGCGGTCGATCCCGAGGCGCGCTGGTCGACCATGTCCGAGCTGCTCGCAGCGCTGCGAGAGGCCGCGGACGAGCACGCCGCGTCGGTGCGACCCGTGGCTCGGAGCTGGCGAGCGCGAGCTGCCATCGCTGCGGCTGGTGTGTCCATCATGGGCCTGGTCGGGTTCCTCTCCATCACGAACGCGAGGGCCGACGTGTGCGACGAGGCGACGACGGAGCTGAGCGAGACCTGGGGCCCCGACGCACGCGAGGAGCTGTGGCTGATGCTCGGGACCCGCACCGTCGGCAACGGGCTGCAGGAGTGGGTCGAGCGCTGGCGGGCCGTCCGCAGTCAGCAGTGCATCGAGGCGCGCCAGCTGGGGCGGGCGACCGTGGCGAGCCCCTGCCTCGCGTCGGTCGCGGACCACTTCGACGCCACCGTGCGCACCCTCCGAAGCCCGGCACAACGAGCGGGTCTCGACCACGCGGCCATGGTTCGGACCTTGCCGGATCCCGAGCACTGCATCGCCGAGCCCGACGATGCGACCCATGGGGTGACCGGGGTCGGTGCGCTCGTCGATGCGGGGGTCGAAGTCGGCACACTCGTCACGATCGGTGACGACGAGCGAGCCTGGCCGGCTCTCGACGCCTATGCCGAAAATGCGCGGAGCATCAACGCCCGCTACCACGAGGCCAACGCGCTGCACTGGCGAGGCATCCTGCTGCTTCGGGAGGGCGAGCTCGACGAGGCGAGCGTCGCCCTCGGAAACGCGGTTGCCGATGCGCTCGAGATCGACGCGCACGATGTGGCGATCGCCGCGATGCTCGGTGCGCTGCAAGTCGCGACCGCGAAGGGAGACGTCGCTGCGGTCGAGACGAGCGCGCCGATGGTGCGCGGGTACGTGGAGCGCCACGATCCGAAGCGCCTTGCCGATCTCCTGCGGATCGAGGGGACCGCGCTGGTGCTCGGGAACGTCGAAGAACGGGAGCGAGGGATCGACCTACTGCGCGAGGCGGTCCGACTCGAGCAACGCGCGCTAGACCGACGCGGAAGCGGGTCGCGTGAGCGACTCAGTTATGCCCTCCAAGCCCTCGGGCAGGCGTTGATGAAGATCGGAGAACCCGACGAGGCCATCTCTATCCTCACCGAAAGCTTGCGCTTGCATCAAGGCGAGTTCTCATCGCGTAGCATTCGGATTGGAGCGTTGAGGGAGGACATCATGCTGGCGATGATCGCCGATGGGCGAATTGCTGATGCGATGAAGCTCTCCGTGGATCTGATGGCCTGGCGACGTGAACAGTTCGGTCCGCGTAGCATCGAAGACACCGAAGGCATGCTGAAAGCCGTCGATGCCTTATTTGAAGGAGGCCATTCGATCGAGGCAAGCATGATCCTCGGGAACCTGAGGTCATGGCTCAATGACCCCCGTATCGAGGCATCCTACGGCGACGCAATTCGGCAACGAATTCGTCAGCTCGACGTGGATAAGGACGATTCACGAGGGGGAGAGTGACACGCTGTCGCTCTCCCCCTCTCAGCATCAGCTACGCTTTTTCCTCGCAATCGACCGTTCCGTCATCGTTGGTCGAACCGTAGATGCACGCGTAGATGATTCCCGAACACTTCGAGTAGTCGGGGCCCGCCGGCACACAGTGATCCTCCGAGGTGCAGCAGATCCAGTCCTGCTGACCTCCGTCACCCGGAGGGCACGTGTATACGTCGCAGTAGTTTGGCGCCTCGAAGTAGCAGTGCATCGCCCCCGTCGCATCGACCTCGCCGAACTCGCAGTAGTACGGCGTTTCACTGCTCGCGCAGCCACCGAGCAGCGAGGGGAAGCACGCCCCGCCGGCACAGCAGATCGTGTCGTCGTAGACAGGAGCTCCGACGACGTGCGGCTCGCACAGCGTCGGTTGGTTGGTGATCCGGTGCCTGATGCTGCACGCGTCGGCCTCCACGGTCGAGGTGGTCGAGAGAACGAGGGCCTGAACGATGATCTTCGCGAACATGTGGTCTCCTTTGCTCGCTATTCGAGCCCTAGGAGAGTCGCACCTGCGAGCGCATCGCCCCCGCCGCCGCGCAAAGCGCAGCGCAGCGCGGTCCCAACCGGGTAAGCTGGCGCGCTTCGACAGTCGGATCCCCGAAAGTCGTACGCACTCGTCATGGGCATGCCGCGCCGTAGTAGGCCCGCGATGGTTGATGGCCTCGGGACGGCGATTGCGACTCAGCGGCTTTCCGGGCGCAAGCCAGCGCTCTCGAAGCCATGCAGCACGCGTGGTGCGATGGTTGCTGGCTTCCGGCGCACACAACTTCGGCCGCGTACGATGGCGCGTCCAGATGATAGCGTCGGGCATGTGTGGCCGTTCCGACGAACAAAGAAACCCAAGCCCCTGTTGGTCACCCGCAACGAGTGGTCCGTGGATCTCGAGTTCGGCATCCTCGATGCGGCAGAGCACGACGGATGGGCGACCCTCGGGGCTGTCGCGCAACACGTCCGCTGCACCGGCGTAGCGGCAGAGAGCGCCGCGGGTCTCACGATGGTCTCGCTGGCACTCGACGGCGACCCATCACGAGTGCTCGAGGAGCCGGTCAAAATCAAGCTCTTCCACGATCTCTGGCTTGCCCAGCCTCAGCGAGACGAGGATGACGAGACCTTGGCTTTAGAGGCCGAAGCGAGCTACTTCGAGTGGTACCTCAATATCGACCCCGAGAGGAGGACCGTAGAGTTGCGTGAGCGTGAGAAGGAAGATGAGTATCGCTAGGCTATTCTCGGGGTACTCGGCCGCCCGATCGTCTCTCGGGCGGTAACTCCCCTCCGGCGCGATGGTGTCCATCCGGTAGACCGCGCCTTGTATGCCGCACGAGCTCGTGATGGGGCTACCGTCGTTCCCGATCGGCCGGTTCCGCTCAGCCCGAGCGCGAGGCTTTCCAAGCCGCCGGCATCAGCCCAGCCACGTCCGCCAGCCGAATCTTCGCCGACGCCAGCCGCGGCAGCACATCCGCCAGATACTCGACCGGATTCACGTCCGCCAGCGTGCAGCAGCCCAAGATCGTATAGGCAATTGCCGCCCGATCCCCGCCCGCGTCCGATCCTGCAAAGAGATAATTCTTCCGCGTCAGCGCTGTCCGGACGTGCAATCGTTCGACGACGCCATTGTCATTCACGGACGGGCTGCACATCTCGTGCGCATCGAAATCCAGCCCCCGATCCCTCGAGTGCGTGGTCACGCAAGTAATGATCTGAGACATGACGTGGGGGACCATAACTCCACCCACCACCAAGGACGACCGCGGATCGTCCGAGGGTAGTTCCTGTCCACTCGGCCACATTGCCAATCATGTCTAGAATGCCGTCACGCGTAGCGCCCGCTGGCCTGCTGCCAACGGGCCACGTCAGCCCAGCGCCACAGCCATATGAGGCATTGGGACCCACCCGCCTTGGGTACTCTGGAATGATTGCCACATCGCAGGAGGCATTTTTGTAGCCCCAAGGGTACCTCCTGTGCTCTTCACGCCCTTGAGCGGCCCAGATCCATTCTGCCGCAGTTGGCAGACGGTCTCCTCGCCACTCACAATAAGCTTCCGCGTCCTGGTATGACACGCAATTAATGGGGTGCGTGTGCCGCTTTCCGTTGCAGTCCTCGGCGGAGTCAGTTTTCTCACACTTCTCCGCGACGACACACTCCTGATAGGCCATGGAAGTGACCTCAGTTCGATCCAGGAAAAATGATGGTAAATCCTTGCCATCAAGTTTGCCGCCCTCGATGTAAATCATATCAGCAGCCACGTGCTCGGCGCCGTATGCTGGAGATTGTATCGGAGGGATGAAAAACGTGTTGGGCACCCGGTGGCAAGAAGCACCAGCACCTATGGCCAGAGTCAAGGCAACGGCCGAACTTGACAGTGTTAGGATCTTGTTTGGAATCACTTTAGAAACTTTCCGAGTTTCCTGGAGTTCTGCTGGACGGCCTTAACGAGCTCTTCGCGGACTGCTCGCTCAAGCTCGTTATTGCTCAGCAAGTCTTGCACTCGCGAGACTTTGTCGTCGATCTCGGCGGGGCTACTCGCGGTCACGGTCGAATGGTAGAAGTCTTCGTTGACCCGCTCGGCCACCTCATCGGCCGTTATGATCAAGATCTTTTGGAGTTCGGCCCTCTCCTTTTTTGTCAAAGCCGCCAAATCTAAGCTCCCGAAAGCTTCGTTGGCAAATTCCTCTACGGCGCGAGCCACACGAGTCGAAATTTCAATGTGACCTTGCTCGTGAGGATAAACCAGCCGTTCAGGCTGCTTGAAAGCAGTAGCAAGTGGATTGCCGCCAAGACCCCCGGCGCTGATCTGCTCAGGTTCCTCTCCGATCGTTTCAGGAACCCTTTCGATGCTGATCAACCTTGCTGAGACGGTAAACGTAGTCTTTTCCCCGTTGTAACTAAAACTTACCCCGTAGTCGATTTGAACTGCCGCATGGAAGTCTCCCCCCCCCCTTGCGAGGTCATCGACTTCTTTGTAGTTGTTGAACGGCGGAGGTTGGGTGATCGGGGAGTCTCCGGCTTTGCCCGTGTGATCCTCAAGATAGAAATCCAAGTCGTATTTTGAGACGAGATTTGGGTCGGTGGCAACACTGAGTGCAGCCTCAATCACATGGGCCTCGCTGTCTTTCTTCTTGTTGGCCTTCTGCTGTGCACGTTCTAGAACGCGCTCGCTTGGCCGAATTTGTTGAGCGAGTTTGACGGTTTCCGTTGCCTTTGCCGCCTCTGCCATTGCTTCGTTCGCCTTCTTGGCAGCAGCCGACCGTGAGATGTCCTCTTTCGCTGCTACATAGTGCTCGTTAAATGGTTGGTGGTGGGAAAATCTGCGATTAAATCAACATGCTCGCCGGACGCTTGCGGAGGTCGGCAACCGTTCCGATCGTTCATCGTGAGGGGCGAGGCATTTGTATACCCGTATCGATTCTCTCCGCCCTCCAATCCAATCGGATCCGCCGCCGTCCAGCCCCCCAACCAGCTCGCGTAGTAGCGCGCCGAGTGGTACGCCAGCCCCGTCTCCTCGTCTCGCTCCATCCCCGTGTAGCGGTACCGCTTCGCGCTCACGTCGATGCTCGAGTCCACCGCTCGGTACGCGCTCG
>CBFGLP010001024.1:0-1597 GCA_965649595.1 uncultured Myxococcales bacterium
GCCGAGCCGGCCGCCGATCGCCTCCCCGCGGGTTTGCGTGTCTGGCGCAGCCCTCCTGTGGTCCAGGTGGAGTCCGGGCGCCTCACGATCGGAGTCCGATCATGGGGCCGCAGGTGATTGGACGAGCCGGGCTCTAGCCGACATGATCGCCTCGCATGGTCACGCTGTCGCCATCGAGGACCAAGCAGGTCGCGCTGATCGTCGAGGACGATCCGACCTTGCTGGATCTGGTCACCGAGACGGTCGAGTCGCTCGGCCACGAGGTCCGTTCGGCTCGCTCGCAGGACGAGGCCCTGCGCGAGCTCGAGGACACCAAGTTCGACTACGTCCTGCTCGACCTCTCGATCCCGCTCAAGGAGGGTCGGTTGGCCCGCCTCGAGATCGGGTTCAACCTGCTCGATCGCGTGGTCAGCTTGCCCGGCGCGCGGCGGCCCGGTGTGATCGTGATGACGGCCCACGGGGACGACCACGAGTTCTGCCGGCGGGCGCTCTTGGCCGGGGCCGACGACTTCATCAAGAAGCCCTTCGACGGGGGCAAGGAGTCACCCGAGACAGCGATCAAGGAGCTGCTCGCCAAGCGCTCGGAGACCCGCTACGAGCCGGGCGATCACGGCGGCGCTGCGACCGGTGGCGGCGTGCCGGTGTGGCGCAGCGAAGACTCCGGCAGCGGCAACATCGACGGGCCGCCGGCGATCCACCTGCTCGGCACCTACGATCGCCGCCGCTGCACGCTGATCATCAACGGTCACGAGCTCAAGCTCTCGGAGCAGCGCTTTCGCTTGTTCGGGCGGCTGGCCGCGCACGCGAAGCGGCACCCGGGCCAGCACCTTTCCTTGCTCGACGTGCCGGAGATCCAAAGCGGCACTCGCCAGGCGCTGAATCGACTACGCAAGGATCTCGAGTCGCAGGTGCCCGGGTTTTGGGATCGCTGGATCCGCAACGACGGGCACGGGGCGTACTGCCTGCAGGTGCCGGGCGACTCGATCACCTACGATCTCGACGCCATGGGAGCGCACCAGGAATTGCTCGGTCTGCTGCGGGCGGGATGATCATTAGGGCTCACAGCTCTCGGGCAGGCACGGCTCACACTTGCCTTGGGGCTTGCGAACGGACGAATCTCGAGCGCCGCATCGAGCCATCCCAACACGACAACCAAGAGCGAAGGCCGGCAGAGTGCCGGCCTTCGCAAAACACCGCCTCAGGCGCGCTCACATGAGCTGCATCGAGCGGAACTCCGAGCGAATCTTCCGAACCGCCCGGTCTTGCAGCTGCCGGATCCGCTCGCGCGACAGAGCGTAACGCTCACCGATCTCGCGCAGCGTCTCCGGCTCATACCCGTCGAGCCCGAAGCGACGCCGCAGGATGTCCGCCTCCATCGGCCGCAGCTGCTCGAGCGCGGCTTCGAGGCCTTCCTCGAGCTCGGCGAACTCGATCCGTGCGCTCGGAGCCGGGGTGTCGTCCTCGAGCAGCTCGATCCCGCTGCGATCGTCACCGCTGGCGACCGGCTCGTCGAGGCTGCTGACCGGCCCGCACTCGAGCCGGTTGACCTTCTCGATCTTATCGGGCTCGATGCCGGTCTCCTTGGCCAGCTCCTCGA
>CBFGLP010001025.1:0-3114 GCA_965649595.1 uncultured Myxococcales bacterium
CTATTTGCCGTGGCGGGATCGGCTGTTGTTTGTTTGTCCGCCGCTGTGCTTGCGCGAGGACGAGGCGGAGGCGGTTTGTGATCTGATCGCGGCGGCCTTGCAGCGGGGCGGCTGACGCGGGCGCGCAGATCTACGGGGGGCGGTGCTGGACCGCTCCTCGACCGCTCGCACGCACCGAGCCGCGGGTCGTGTGCGTCGGGCATCGATCTCGGTGGCGTGGACACTAGCTCCATGGGCGATTTTGGGCTCGTCACGAAGCGATCCCGTGATGCCGCGACGATGGCATGCTCTCCATCTGTCGGTACGAATCTCGTGCAAGTCGTGATCGCAGGAGCGAGGGGAGGATCTCGTACATTGCTGCGGGTTACTTTTCTACGCGTGTGCCGAGGTTCCCAAACCGATTGAGACCAATTGGCACGGGGCCTGAAGCCGCTGCTCGACGGGGAGTTGGCATAGGCCTTGCTGATCGGGCTGGCGCAATGGTAACTACCTTCAGAATAAATGCTCATGGCTTCATCGCTGTATTGCTCCTGTCGATCGGGCTTTGTGCTCATGGTTGCTCGACTACGGAGACGGAGCCGGCCTGTTCGTGGGTCGTTTCACCTGATGAATGCATCGGCATAGACGACGGCAAAAGCGATGGTAACGACGAAGTAGGCGAGAGCGGCGGAGAGAGTGATTCCGGGCCCGCCTGCATCTCCGAGCCCGACGGAACCACCCGCACGCTCCACCAGTGCAACGGCAACATTGCCGGCAGCATCTCGTTCACCGCGCTGGGCAAGACTTGTGCCGAAACTCTAGGTGCCCAGTCGGCCTGCGAGGAGATACACAGCTTTGGAGCCGAGCCCTACGAGCTATCCAAGGTGGTCGCCTGCTGCGATCCTTGGGGACCGGACAGCGACATCGATGAGTATCTCACCTATTGTTCCGTCGATATGGTCCAGCAGATTTGCAGCTCCATCTCGACACGGCTCAAGAAGCTGATTGATGATGGAGAGCTTCCGGCCACGGCCGAGACCACCGCGATCCAAAAATGGATCGCCACGAACCAGGGCGAATGCTACAAGGCCCTTTGGGGCGGCAACATGGCGGATCAGCCCGGCGAAGTGGTGGGTTCGTGGGCTGTGCCCAACAAGCTCGCCTGGAAGACGCTGGTCAAGGACTTCACGGTGACCATCGATGCGTCCGCTGCCACTGATGTGAAGTTGCCAGAGGACCTCGCAGATTACATCGACTGCGTGGACAATAACTACAACAACACCGAGATCTTCGAGTCGAATACCCCATCGCCACCGGGCATCACGAACACGTTCGCGTTGGCGTCTGCAGCGGAGGCATCGTTACTCGGACCGTTCCTGTGGGGAGGGCGAGTCAGTGGAGCGGAGCATCTCGCGTCTCAAGCAAGCGGTTGCACCTCGCCATGGTGTTCGAACGCGAGGATCACTGTCGCTTCGAACCGTGGTACCTGGACGCTCGAGGACATGAACCTCTTCGTCGATGGGACGACGACGCTCGACAACGGTGAGCTGTCCCTCGATGTCGACTGCGCGAGCATTCGCCTCTATGGGATCAGTCCCGGAGTGATCGTCGAGGAGCCCAGCGGTGCAGCTGTCTACGAAGTTCCTCCGGGGACCGCACACTTCCTAGTCGCGGGCGCGTCGAGCCAGGGCATCGGTCTGTACCTGCTCACCAACTCCTCGCCGATCAGGGCGCGCGAGTCGGGCACGGGTTGGTCGTTCGATCAGTTTGTTCTCGAGCTCGTGGACGGAAATGGCGCCGCGTGGATGTTGAGGCTGCCGACGACTATCTGGAAATAATATCGCCATTGCGAGCCCGCGCCCAGAGCCAAGCTCGGCGCGGGCTATGCATCGACCATCACCATGGCGATGTCAACCCGACTCGGATGCATTGCACTGCTCGCCGGTGGCGCCTGCACGGAGCCTTCGACATGGCATGAAGTCGAGCCGGACTTCGAGTGGCAGGGCAGTAGCGTGACCATCTATGGATACGATCGACACGAGCAGCAGGCATGCGGTGAGGCCCTCGTCGCAACCGACGAGTATGTCGAATCACTCGTGTCCGCCTACGGCACCGACGCTGCTGTCCACGTCGACTACCGCTGGTTCTCCCAAGCGAGCTGGGGGGCACTCGTTCCCTGCGGAGACTTTTCGGCATGCACCTATGTTGGCGATGTCCTGGCGCGAGAGCTGATGCATGGCCACGAGTTGGCGCATGCGGTGAGCTGGGACGCAAGCGGTGTATGCATGAATCCGCTGGAGGAGGGCTTGGCCGAGTACTTTGCGGAGGCGAGGCCCCGCGTATTCGAAAGCCTCGAGTTCGACAAGGACATCGAAGACATCCTCGTGCCCGATGAAGCAAACTATCATAGGTTGTTTGGTGAGGACTACACGCAAGCCGGACACTTCGTCTCGTTCCTGCTCGAGGACTACGGCATCGAGGGTGTCCGCGACCTGTGCGAGATTGTTCCCTTCGAAGCATCCCTAGCTGACTGGGACGCGGCGACGCGCAGCGTCCTGGGCACGCCGCTCGCCGACGTGCTCGCCGACTACGCGAGCTACCCCGTGTGCCAGCATCACGGCTATCGGGCGCGGCTGACCGACTGCGCCGGGGAGCCCGACGTGGTCGTGAGCCCGGACGAAGAAACCGTCTTCTCGCTGCGGGTCGGGTGTGACGAGCCCGAGGCGGTCGGTGAGCGCGATGGGATGGTGACGGTCGTCAAGCGTGTCCATGCGGACGTGCCCGGGTGGTACAAGGTCGTCGTCGAGGAGAGCAACGACACGCCCAAAGACCCGACGCTGGATGTGAAGCTAGTCCTCGAGCAGTGTGCCCCCTGCTCGGAGGAGCCCTACGTCGATGAGGTCACGGAGCGGCCGCCTGCTAGCTTCCCGTCCGCGTGCACGTGGGTCGAGTCGCCGCGCGAGTGCGGGTATCGGCAGCTGGCCGGGACCCACGCGTTCATCTTCTTCTTGCCCGCGGAGCTGGAGCGCGAGGTCACGGTTCGGATCGTCCCGTGACCTCGAGGTCGTTGGGGCAACGCGGCTGCTAAACCTCAGTCGCCCCCGAACCCGCCATTAAACCATTGCGCATGACCGG
>CBFGLP010001026.1:0-2054 GCA_965649595.1 uncultured Myxococcales bacterium
CCGGGCAGGTGCTCGAGCTCGCGGACCGCCCGCTGATCGAGGGGCTGGTTGAAGTCGACCTGCAGGTCGTAGCGCTGGGCGAGCCCGAACTGCACGAACACCAGGTGGTCGAGCGAGTCCTTGGAGAAATTGCCGACGACCAGGATCGCGACGGCCATCGCGATGCCGGCGGAGGTCATGGCTGCCCGCAGCGGTCGCTGCACGAGGTTGCGCAGGACCATTCGGCCGGGCGGCGAGAGCAGCCGCAAGAGCCCGAGCTTGTCGAGCAGGCTGCGGCCGTGCAGCGAGGGCGCGGCCGGGCGCATGGCCTCGGCGGGCGGCAGCGCGACGGCCTGACGGACCGCGTTGAACGTGCCGACGCCCCCGGCCAGCAGCGCGACGCCGGCGGAGCTGGCCAAGAGCGAGGGCTCGAGCCGATAGTCGATGCTCGGGAACGCGAAGAAGGTCAGGTAGAGGTTGGCCATGCCGCGGCCGAGCCAGCCACCGATCGCGACGCCGACGATCGTCCCGCCGAGCACGACCAGGGCGACCAGCTTGGCGTAGTGGAGGCCGACCTCGAAGTTGCCGTAGCCGACCGCCTTGAGCGCGGCGATCTGCTCGCGCTGCGTGCTGAGCAGGCGGGTCAGCACGACGTTGAGCAAGAACGCCGCGACGCCGAGGAAGATGATCGGCACGATCACGCCGCTGCTGCGCAGCTGCTCGAGCTCCATCGAGATCAGCCGGTTCGAGATCTGTAGGTCGCGGCCGTAGCTGTCGATGCCGCCGTAGGGGGCGAGCAGGAGATCGAGGCGCTGCCTCAGCTCGCGCTCGTCGGTCCCGGGCGTCAGCGCGATCACGACGTCGTCGAACGCCGACTCCATGTCGAACGCGGCGGCCAGCATCGGGCGATCGGCCCACATCACCGCGAACCGGGACGGGTCGGGGAACGCGGCCCCGGGCGGGAGCGCGTAGACGTACTCGGGCGAGAGCGCGTGGCCGACGATCTCGAGCTTCTGGTAGCGGCCGTTGATCAGCGCCTCGATCGACTCACCCGGCTCGAGCTCGTGGGCGAGCGCAAAACCCTCGAGCACGACGACCTCGTCGGCGCGGCCGGGCTCGGGCAGCCGACCCTTGCGTATGACCAGGCGGTTGAGGCCCTCGTCGGGCGCGGGCGGGAGCGAGATCAACCGACCGAGGATCGGCTCGCCAAACCCCTCGACGCTGACGGTCACGTCCTCGACCAGCCGGGTCTCGACCTGCGCGACCCCGGGCAGCTCGGCGATCCGTGCGGCGAGGCTGTCGGGCGCCCGCACGACGTGGGCGAACACGTCGGCGAACCGATTGTGGGTGTAGTAGCGCCGCAGCGAGCGATCGAGCGCCTGGAGGTTCGAGATCATCGTGACGAAGCCAGCGATCCCACACGCGAGCACGAGCAAGATCGCGAGCATCTGCCCGCGCAGGTGCACGAGGTCGCGAAACAGCTTGCGATCGAGCGCCTTCATTCAGCCACCATCACCACGAGAGCTCCGCGGGGCCGACCTTGGTCGGGTTGCGCTCGATCTTGGTGATTCGTCCGTCACCGAGCGAGACCACGCGATCGGCCATCCGCGCGATCGCGGCGTTGTGCGTGATCACGGCGGTGGTCGTGCCGAGCTCGGCGTTGACCCGGGCGATCACCTCGAGCACCAGCTTGCCGGTCGTGTAGTCGAGCGCGCCGGTCGGCTCGTCGCAGAGCAGCACCTCGGGGCGCTTGGCGATCGCCCGGGCAATCGCGACGCGCTGCTGCTCGCCGCCGCTGAGCTGGGCAGGGAAGTGATCCATGCGCTGGCGCAGGCCGACCAGCTCGAGCGCGTCGGCTGGATCGAGCGGGTCGGTCGCGATGTCGGTCACCAGCGCGACGTTCTCCCGCGCGGTCAGGCTGGGGATCAGGTTGTAGAACTGGAACACGAAGCCGACGTGGTCGCGTCGGAAGAGCGTGAGCTCGTCTGCGTCCATGCCGGTGAGCTCGTGGTCGCGAAAGCGCACGGTGCCGCTGGTCGGCACGTCCAGGCCGCCCAGGATGTTCAGCAGCGTGG
>CBFGLP010001027.1:0-7005 GCA_965649595.1 uncultured Myxococcales bacterium
AGCACGTACGCGTCCGCGCCGGAGGGCACGGCCTCGAAGAAGTCGCCGGCGACGATCTCACAGCGGTCGAGCACACCTTCCGCTGCGAGGCGATGCTGCTCGAGCACGTTCGCGTGATCGAACAACACCCCGCGCGCGCTCGAGTGCTCACGAAGAATCTCGACCAGGAAACCACCGTGGCCGCCGCCGACATCGACGATTCGCTGGAAGGGCGAGAAGTCGTAGCATTGGGCAATCGGCGAATTCTCCGAATCGGAGAAGCTCGCCATGCCGACATGAAAGATCTTTCCATCGGCCGGATCCCGAGTGAGGTAATCGAAGAAGGGCATGCCGAGGATCCGCTCGAATGGCGTGTTTCCTTCGCGCACGGCCGCGCTCAGCTCCCCGGCGGGCAACCAGAACACCTTGTGGGTCAGCATCAGCACGGCGTCACGCAGCGATGAAGGAATGTCGCTGCGCAGCGGCTCGGCGGGCGGTGTGAGGTGAAAATTGCCCTGCTCGTCCTCGCGGAAGATGCCGCGCGTGGCGAGGTAGCGAAGCAAGCGATGGACCGCGAGCGGCGACGCACCGACGGCTCGGGCGATTGCGTCCGGCGGCTTGGGACCATCCGCTAGCGCATCGGCGATCCCGAGCTGCGCAGCGGCCCCGAGCGCGGCCGAATAGAGATAGGTCATGCTCTGATCGAGCAGGTGGAGGTGCGGAGGGAGATCGGTAGTCGTCTGGCCCATGCTGGGCCGGATTCTACTCAGTTGCTGGCGTGGTTCGAACGCGACCCGACGCTCAAGTCGGCGCGAGCCAGCACGTCACCGCGGTAGCGCTCTTCGTGGGCCCGATCGAACACGAACGCGTGCAGGCGGACCCGCAGACCACCTTGAGCGTCGGCGACCGCGAACACCTCCGGCCGGCGGCCCGGCGCGGCGTAGGGGGAGAGCAGCGCGGCCTCGAGCAGGCGACGACGGGCCTCGTCGAGCGCGAGCCCGGGCGGCACGGCGATCTCGAGCTCGGTCGGGGCATCTTGACCGCGATCGCCGAGGGTCAGCCGCACGACCTCGCTAGCAGCGAACACCCGGTTGGGCACGGTCGCCTGAGTGCCGTCGCGCTCGCGCAGGATCACGCTGCGCAGCCCAAACGCGATGAGCCGACCCTCGTGCGCGCCGATGCGGACGTCGTCGCCGATCCGGTGGCGACCCTCGAGCGCGATGCCGACACCCGCGATCATGTCGCGCAGCAAGGGCAGGGCGGCGAGCAGCACGATCGCTAGCAAGAGGGCTCGCGCGCCCAGCTCGGCGAGCGTGCCGGCGTCGAGCAAGGCCAGGCCGACACGAAAGCCGGCGACGCCCCACGCGAGCACGGCGAGCGGGAGCAGGGCTCGCTGCCAGTCCCGCAGGGCCGGGGCCGCAGCGGCTCGCACGGCCACGAACGAGAGCGCGATCGCCAGCACGACGATCAGCCCGGTCGGGCCCCAGCTGGGGGTGAAGCCCTGCGGGTCGAGCAGCAGCGGTCCGAGCTCGGGCAGCCCGGGCAGCGTCGTCGGTGCGAGGTCGGAGGCAGGGGCGCTCATGATCGACTCACAGGAGGTTGCTGGCCCGCAGCTCGCTGGTGATCGGCTGGACGAGCCGAGTCTGGATCGAGACCAGCAGCTGATCCGAGCGCTCGTCGACCTCGACGACGATCAGGCCGTGCTGCACGAGCCGGGTCAGCTCGGCGTCGAGATCGAGCATGCCCTCGCCGCAGCGTCGCTCGGAGCTGCCGTCGCAGGGCTGACCAGTCTGCCCGTGCACGCGCTCGAGCTCGCTGTGGAGCAGCGGCCCGTGCAGCATCAGCGAGGCGAGCAGCAGCTTGCTCGACAGCGGCAGCTCGTCGAGCAGCGGGCACGCGTCGCTGGGCAAGGGGCCGACGACCACGACCGAGGGCTCGTGATCGTCGAGCCGCGCGGCGGCCAGCCACAGCCGCAGCGCCTGACGCAGGTTGCCGCCGCTGAGTTGGGTTACGCGCTCGCTGGTCGCGACGTCGATATTTCGCCACAGCCGCAGCGCTGCCGTCGGCGAGCGCAGCCACTCGTGCAAGGTCGGGGAGCCGGGCTCGCGGCGGAGCTGGTAGCCGCTCAGCCGATGCCGGGCGTCGAGCACTCGCTCGATCTGCTCGGGGTCGGCGGGCGGGACATGGATCGCGGGCGAGAAGCGAGCGCGCAGCTCGAGCGCCGGATCGAGCACGCGCACGGCCGCCTCGGCCATCAGCACGATCCACTGCACGCGCTTACCGGTCGCGCTGATCAGCGCGAGCAGCCGACGCATGATCTCGAGCCCCTCGGGCGTGCGCCGGAACAGCCGCTCGGTGTTCTCGAGCACGATCAGGAGCGGGGGCGCGTGGTCGAGCGAGGCGCTCGCGCGCAGCGAGTCGAACAGGGCCGCGAGGTCGCTCGCGGGCGGACGCTCCCACGCGCTGGCGGGCTCCTGCAGGTGGTCGAGCGCGGACGCCAGCTCGCGCGCGACGTCGGCCTCGAGCTCGAGCGTGGGCGAGAGCCGCAGCCAGTGTCGCTCAACCGTGTCGCCGGCTTCGCCGAGCTCGCCGAGGATCTGCCGGACCAGCGTGCGCTTGCCGGCTCCTCGCTCGCCCCACAGCAGCACCGGGCTGGCGCGGCCAGCCTTCCAGCGCTCGATCGCCTCGCGTAGCACCGCGAGCTGCGGACGCTCGATCAGCAGGCCGATCGTCTCGGCCGGGACCGAGGTGAACAGGCGCTGGTAGGGCTCGGGCATGCTCGAGCGGGGGCCGAGCAAGAGCTGGCGGTAGGCCTCGGTCGCGGTGGTGGTCGGGCGCTCGGCCAAGAGCGCGCTCAGCTCGTCGCTCAAGCCACCCGCGAGGCTGCGGGTCCGGGCGACCGAGGTCTTGCCCCGCTCGCGCAGCCACGCGCTGAGGCTCGCGACCGGCCGAGGATCGTCGAGCCGTCGCGAGCGACGACGGACCTCGTCCCAGCGAGCGCTCAGCAGGGGATCCATGGCGACCTGCTCGGCCTCGCCCAGCTTTTGGCGGACCTGGTCGATCACGCCGATCGCTCGCCGATCGAGCTCCTCGCGGGCGCGGCCGATCAGCGCGGCGATCCGCTCGCCGAGCCGCGCGTCGATGCCATCGGTCACCGACGTGCCGCTGCCGAGGTGCAGGTGGTAGTCGAGCACCTCGCGGGCGTGCTGAACACCGACCCGCACGCTCGCGAGGCCGGTTGCGAGCTGCTCTTCGACGACGGTCTGGGTCACGCCGAGCTCGCGGGCGATCGTCTGGCCCAGCCACGCGCGCAGGCGCAGCTGCGTTCGCGACTCGCCGCGGCCGTCGTGGATCGGCACGCTGACGAGGTCGACGCTCGGGGCGACCAACTCGGGGACCTCGGCCAGCACGCGGCCGGGCTCGCCGAGATCGGCCATGCGAAGATCGAGCAGGCGACGACGCAGCTGATCGATCGTGCTCGCCAGCTCGTCGAGCTCGGCGTCGAGCAGGCGGCCGCGCTCGATCGCCAAGCTCGCCCGCTCGCTGCCCTCGGGGGTCGAGCCGTCGGGTAAGGTGGTGAGCGTGCGGGCCTGGCCGAGCGCGTGCTCGAAGCTGGCTCGGATCGGGGCGAGCGCTCGCTCGAGCCGATCGTCGAGGTCCTCGATGCTGGCCCGCGCAGCCGCAGCGAGGCGGCGGGCGTCGACGAGCGTGCGCAGGCCGTCGCGGCGACCCTCGGCGGCCTCGCGGTCCCGCTCGCTACGCTCGCGGAGCTCGGCCGCGGCTGCTTGCGCGGCGTCGTAGCGGGTCGAGGGCCGAAAGCGCCACGCCGGCAGCTCGAGCGTGCCGGCCAGCTCGACCGAGTCCAAGAAGCTCGTCCACGCGCGGGCGAGCGCGCGCACGAAGCCACGCTCGAGCTGACGATCGAGCGCCTCGATGTGCTCGGCGAGCGCCCGCTCGCGTTGCTGGGCACGCTCGAGCTCCTGCTGGATCCACGCGGAGCGATCCATGAGGGGCTCGGGTGTGGTGGCCTCGCTCGCGTGCTCGTGGCCGTGGCCGCCTTCGTCGTGACCATGGTTTCCGCCATGGTTGCCGTTGTCGTGCTTGGCCGCTGCCTGCTGCCGCCATGAGCCATCGGCGAGGGCCGTCAACGCGGCGTGCGTGCGGCGGTAGTGATCGAGCAGCAGGTGCCAACCACGCGCCTCGTCCGGCTGCATCGCGTCCCACAGCGCGACCGGGACATCGAGCGTGACGTAGTAGCGCCACAGCCTGCCGACCGGGACCGTGCGCATGCCCGGTCCCGCGACCGCGCGCCGGAGTCGACGAGCCGCTCGCACGACTCGGCTCCAGCGGGTCCCCTTGGCCTCGAAGAGCGTTGCCTCGCGGGCGATCCGATGGCTGGCAGCGAAGGGCACGGCGTCGGCCAGCACGGCGAACAGTCGCTCGAGCCGATCGCGATCGAGCGGCTCGAGCTCGAGCTTCGACCAGGTCCGCGCCCGCGCGGCGATGTGACGATCGAGCGCCTGGACTCGCTGGCGGACGTCGGCGGGCTCGTTGGGGAGGTTGGTCAGCTCGAGCGCCGAGCGGATCGCAGCCGCGGCGTTGAGCATCTCGTCGCGCCGGGTCATCGCGCGCGCGTGGGTCTGCTCGGCCAGCTGGGTGCCGGCGAGCCCCACGACTAGGCCGTGCAGGGCCGCGAGCCGACGGGTCAGCGCGGGATCGCTGGCGCGCGGGACCGGGAGATCGAGCTCGGCTGTCTCGGCTTCGCTGGTCGCCTTGGCTTCGCTCGCCCCACCCCCGCGCGCACGCGACTCGAGCTGTTCCGCACCACGTTCGCGCGCGGCCGCGGACTCACCCATGGCATCGAGCGCGCGAGCCAAGAAGGGCGGACCGCCGATCACGTAGAACAGGATCGTAGCGACGGTGACGGTCTGGACCTCGACGCCCCACTCGGGGATCGCCGCGGCGACCATCGCCGCGAGCACCAGATCGACGCCACCTTGCGAGATGAACGACATCTGCAGGTAGCGGCGCGAGGTCTCGTCGACGTTGGCGAGCCGGGCCCCGAACCCGACGCCGAACACGAACAGGCTCGAGCGCAGGGCGACCAGCACGAGCGTCAGCGGCAGGTAGACCGTGACCGACACGAGATCGAGCGCGCCGGCCTGCGCGGTGAAGTAGATGACGAACACCGGCAGCGAGATGCGCTCGAACGCCTCGATCAGCGTGTGGCCGTAGCGCGAGAAGTTCTGGACCACGAACCCGGCGATCAAGAACGCGAGCAGGGTCTCGGCGTGGACCCGCGCGGCCACGAACGCGGTCACGAACACGGCCAGCAGCGAGAAGAGCAGCACCTCGCGCCGGACGAAGCGCAGGTAGAGGATGAACACGACGCCCAAGACCACGCCGATCCCGATCGCCCAGCCGAACTCGGCGGCGATGTGGGGCAGCTCCTCGGTCAGGCGCTCGAACGTGAAGCCCTCGGGTGAGACCAGCAGGCGAGCGAGCGCGAGGATCAGCAAGAACGTGGCGACCAGGACCAGATCGCCGAGCACGACCACGCCGAGCACCAGCGAGGTGAAGCGGCCGTGGGCGCGGACCTCTTGCAGCAGCGCGAGCGTGGCGGCTGGGCTCATGCCGACCGCGAGCGCGCCGAACAGCAGCGCGCCGGCGATCTGATGGCTGAGCGGGAGATCGGCCAAGAAGGGCACTGTCTGCGGCAGCAGCAGCGTCAGCGCCATGACCGTGCCCGAGACCAGCGGCAGGACCAGCACGAACACGACCCCACAGATCGCCGCGAGCTTGCCGAAGTTCTCGCGCAGCTCGGACAGCTTGATCTCGCCGCCGCCCATCGTGCCGATCACCCCGACCGCGAGCACGTTGACGAGGCTGAGCTCGCCGAGCACCGAGCTGCTCAGCGGGGCGAACACGGCGTCGCCGAGCAGGATCTCGGACAGCTTGGGCCCGAACAGCATGCCCGCGGCGAGGTAGCCGAGCAGCGCTGGCAGGCGGAAGTGCCTGAACAGCTCGCCCATCGAGTAGGCGCCGATCAGGATGAAGCCGGTCGTGACCAGCGTCAGCGCGTCGAAGGGGGCATCGGTCGAGGGGAGGCCATAGTTGACCGCCACCTGCATCAGCAGGACGAGGACGACGAGGACGAGGACCTGACGCACGGCGGTGGGGGAGCGGACGGTGGGCGGACGATGAGGAGGTTCGGCTCAGCTCGGCGAAGCTGGGCTCGCGGGTAGGCGGGACCGGGCGGCGCGCTCGGACGGCACGTCGGCGACGTCGACCAGCCAGCGCCGCACCGCTCGGAGCGAGCCGAGCTCGAGCAGGACCAGGCCCGTGAGCAGCGGCCCGTAGGCGTCTTGCACACCCGGGACCTTGCGGAACACCAGCCCGATGCTGAGCACGAACGCGATCGAGAGCCCGCCGGGCGAGAAGGTCGCGGGCCCGAGGTTCGAGCTCGTGTGGACCAGCTTCGCCGCGACGAAGCCACCGAGCCGACGACCGGCGTAGCGCAGCAGCAGGAAGGGCACGAGCAGGCCGAACACCCACCACTGCCCGTAGAGCCACTCGAGCCCGGCGAAGAAGTAGAGCGCGATCACGAAGGGCTGCTTGATCGAGGTCATCATCCGCGTGCCCTCGCCCGAGTGCGGGCTCGTGCGCGCGAAGGTCAGCCCAGCGATGAAGTTGACGAAGATCGCCGACACGCCCATCGCGTAGGCGAACCCACCACACAGGAAGATCATCCCGACGACGATCGTCAGCAGCGTGCGATCGTCGAGCTTGCGGTGCACGACCACGCCGAAGAGCAGGCCGAGGATCACGCCCGCGCCGAGCTGGATGCCGAACGCCTCGAGGGCCGCGAGCGGATCGCGGAGCAGCAGCGCGTCACCCTTCTCGACGAGCGCGTAGAAGGCCCCGAGCCCGATCGTGGCGATCGCTCGGACCCGATGCGCGATCAGGATGCCGACCTCGGGCGCGGATCCTCGCGCACCGAGCACGCTGGCCATCACTCGGATCGGC
>CBFGLP010001028.1:0-14535 GCA_965649595.1 uncultured Myxococcales bacterium
CTCGGCTCTCCAGCAGCCGACGAGGGGACTGAGCCTCTCGATGAGGCGCGTCAGCAAGCGATGGAGGCGGGCCTCCTCGGTGCGCTCAGCTCCTCGGCCATGTTCGATCCCCCGCTGCAGTCGGGCTACCGTCCGCCCGACGCCACGACCGACTGGCGCGTGAGCCCCTCGGCGACGGTGTTTTGGCCCGATGGGCGACCCGCGGGCGAGGTCCGAACGGAGCACGCGTTCGCGTACCCGGGCGTTGCCAACGAGCACGGCGACCTGCTGTGCTTCGACGTGGGCATCGGCCCGATGGGCGACGCCGCTGGGCAGCTCTGCTTCGCGAGCACGAGCGTGCGCGAGGCCGAGGTGATGTACCCGGGCGGAATTTTCGGCAGCGGGCTCGCCGAGACGGACCCTTGGAGTGGCCTGGTCGGCGCCGAGCTCGGTGACGAGATCGGCGATGCCTACGGCGTAGGTGGTCTCGGTCTCACGGGGTCGGGCGTTGGCGGGGGCGGGACGGCCGATGTCAGTATCGGCGGGGTCGGGACGATCGGCCAGGGTGGTGGGGGCGGATCCGGGAGCGGCTATGGCGTTGGCTCGGGCACCCTCCACTCGACTCCGACGGTCACGACCAGCAAGCCGACCGTTACCAAGTCGATGGACGCGGACATCGCCCGTCGAATCATCCGCGCGCACGTCAACGAGGTGCGTAATTGCTGGGCCTTGGAGAAGCCGAGCGACGCGACCACGGGTCGGGTCACGTTGAAGCTCGATGTCGACAGCAAGGGCGACGTCGGCAAGGCCAAGGCCAAGCCCGACGACAAGGCCCAAGACGCAGTCGCTCGCTGCATCGAGACGGCCGCGGCCGACTGGTTGTTTCCGTCCGACATGGCTGGCTCGATCGAGCTCAGCTTCGACTTCGCGCCGTGAACGGGCTCTATGCACGGGCGTCAGCGACCCTGTGTACCTCGCTCGCTCCGGGCCGGGGAAGTATCTGTCGGCGGGTCCGCCCACAGGTCCGCATCATCGCCCCCGATCGCCAAGGGAGCGACGAAGGGCTCGCGGAACTCTGGCGTCGGCTGACCGGCGACGTGGACGCCATCTTCGACCTGCCACAAGAGTAAGCCGTCGTCGGCCCCGATCGCGCTGAGCTCCGCGTCGAACTCGCTGATTTTCGCGTGGCTGCTCTCGCCGATCCACCACAGGCTCTCGGCAATGTAGAGCCAGGCCTGACTGCCGTCGGCGAGCAGGCGCAGCTCGTCACCGGGTACCGGTGCGCGCACGAGCTCCAGCATCGCTCCGTCAGCTCGCTTGCGCCGAACCACGAGCTCGTGGCGCGCGTCGTGGACCCAATCGATGCTGGCGAGCACGAGGCTCCCGCCGACGAGCACCGCCGCGACCAACTCGCCTTCGTGGCGCGGGCGCTCGTACTCGATCGATACGTCTGTGAAGCTCGCGTCGGTGCTGAGCACGAGCTCGCGGCCGTCTCGCTCGGCGACCCAGACCAGGCGTCCACCATGGCTCGACAACCGGCCCTTCGGGGTGTGGCCGAGCGACAGGGTGCGCGACGGACCGCCGGTGAGTGGCGCGTGCACGAGCTCGTCAGCGGTCATGATGGCAACTCGATCTCCGACCACGATTGGCTCCGCGACCGCGTCGACGCGGCTGTACTCGAGCACGAGCCAGTGGGCACTGGGCGCGTCGGCTCGGGCCGCTAACACCCTGTGGTGCCCCGATGACGTCGTCTCCAGCCACACCGAGAATTGATCGTTCCCGGGGACTTGGATGACCCGAGCCGTGCGGTTGTCGATGCTGAGCTCACCACGGTGGCGAGGGAAGATCAGCCGAGACTGCGAATCGTCGAGCTCGATCGTGTCGGCGCGGACGTCTACGGCCAGCCGCGCCGGCATCTCGTCAGCGGAGACCCGTGCTACGACCCCGCGTGTCAACAGGTGCTGATCGTGAAAGGGTGGCGCCTCGCCGGCCGGCTCGAGCTCGGGTGTGGCTTTGCATGCGAAGCTGCCAGCCACGATGCCGACTAACCCGATCGCGAGGCACTGGAGTCGTCGTCGGCTGAACGCCGTCACTTTGACCGGTTGGGCTTGCGGGGCATCGATCATTAGTATCCGTACTCGTAGTGATTTCCTGGAAGCGAAGGTCGACGTATACTCATGTACTCAGGGTCATCTTTGGAACGGAGGCCGGGAATGTCGGCGTTGGCCTGCTCGTTTGTGGGCAGCTTTCGGCGGAGCTTGGCGATCATCTCGTCGTAGGTGACGGCGTACTTGGTGTACCCAGTGTTATTTCCGGTCTTGTCATCGTACAAGTCCATCGGGTGCTCTTCGGACCGATCGATCTCCGCCAGCCCGAATCCGACGAACAACCCGTTGCCGATGTACAGGGCGTGCTCGCCGTGCCACAGCCGCCCCTCGTAACTATGGTGGTTGCGGAAATACACCTGATCGCCGGGAATGAGGTTTTTGGACGGGTTGCTCCGGTTGAACTCGACTGCCTCATCCTTGACGTAGCCGCTCGAGAGCAGCGGGTGGAGGCCCCGCTCCGATGCGCTCTCGTGCAGCTTGCTAATGACTGGAGCGCGGTCACCCTGGAATGCCATGTCGAACTCCTTCGACCCCATCGACTCGAGCAGCGCACGGTAGCGGAGCGCAACGATGAACATTCCGCAGTCCAACACCGACCCCGCGCGCGGGACGAAGATCGATCGAACTGCAACCGACGGGCGGGCACCTTCTTTCAGCTTGAAAATCGGCGGGTTGTTACTCTCCGCGGTCCAGTGTTGCTCGTTGAGGCGGAAGTGTTCATTGGCGGCGGGGTACTTGCAGCACGTGTCGGCGGAGTCGAACGTGGACGGATCGCCCTCGGCCACCCCACTCACCTCGATCTTCGTCATCATTTTCACGGCGAGCAACCGCAGCTCAATTTCTTGGAAGAGCGCCTCCTCGCTGGGGTACTCGAAAATGCCTGGGTCGTCGCGCATCTTGAGATAGATCTCGACACCCCGCTCGCCAAATTTGTCGCGCACTTTGCGGAGCTCGAGCCATGGCTCGCCTGCGACTATAATCTGACGCTGAATTTCGAGCCCATTGTGTTGTTGCTGGATCGTATGGGCGAGTTCGTGCATTAGCGTTCGGCGGCCCGAGGGGGTGTTCAATATTCCCTCGTTGTGCCCCATGAACACATCGGCGCCGACGGTGAATGCACGGGCGCCGATTCGCTCCGACATCTGCACCGCTTCTTTGTCGCGGTGTATCCGAACCTGCGAAAGGTCTGCGCTGAGGCGCGGCTCGGCCAAAGCCCTGAAGCTGTCGGGGATCGGCTCCCCTCCCGAGGCCAGCCGCGAGCGGGGTTGTGCGGGGGCGCCGTTGCGCAAGGGCGTCCCTCGTCCTCCATCGGCGATTCTCTCGGCTTTTCGCTCTGCTGGATCCTGCGGCTGACTCATAGGCAGCCGGGACAGTCGCGATGCCAAAGGTAACATAGGGATGGTGCTGCCGGACGCTGGACCGAGACCGGTCGTCGCCGACATCGGTGGGGTCTTGCTCGCGGACAAGCTCCGAGGCTTGATGACCCTGCGCATCAAAGGAGCGTGAGGCATTCAACGAGTCTGCGGTGTCTGTGGTCGCCTTGCAAGCCTCGCCCAGGAGGCTGCCGAAGTCCGCACTTTCGTTGGGCGCCAGCTCGTCGAGCCATACCAATTCGTCCGCTCGAGTGGGTCAGCCGCCGCGCGGCTGAAAGGTGATCCCTTGCAGCTTGCGGCTGGCCACGATCAGCTGGACCTCGCGGATCGCCCCTTGCTCGTCCAGCTCGAGCCGCGTCAGCGAGCGAGTCGCAAACTTTGGATCGCGCAGCGGAAACACGGCCACCAGCGCCGGCTCGCCGTTGACCTCGCGCAGCTCGGCCCAGTCCGCGAGCGGACGACCCTGCGTGATCCCGAGCAGCAGCTTGACCACCGACTCGCGCCCGTAGATCAGCTTGCGCGCCGCCTTGTACTCGCCCGCTGCGTCGTTGCGAACCAGCACGTCCTCGCGCAGCAGCGCGGCGAGGCGCTCTGCGTCGCCATCGGCGATCGCCGCCAGGAAGCGCCCGAACACCTCGTGCAGCCGTGCGTCGTGCTCGGCGCCTCGGTGGCGGCGACCCGGCGTGACGTCGTGCTCGGCCAGCAGCTTGCGCGCGCGATGCAGCAGCACCCGCACGTTGCCGGGGCTGAGCTCGAGCATCTGCGCTACTTCGGGCCCGCTGTAGCCGAGCACGTCGCGGAGCACCAAGACCGCGCGGGCGTTGGGCTCGAGCAGCTCGAGCGCGAGCAAGAAGGCATAGCTAGCGCTCTCGAGCTGGGCGTAGCGCTGCTCCGGATCTTCGTCGTCTGGCCCAGCATCCTCGCTCGAGCGCTCGAAGCCGTCGACCTCGACGAGCGCCTCGATGGGGGCAGGGAGCCACGGTCCGTCGTAGGATTGCAGCTTGCGCCGACGCAGCAGGTCGATCGCCAGGTTGCTGGCGACCTTGGTCAGCCACGGCCGCAGCGATCGCTCGAGGTCCGCCGGCGGACGCTCGAGCGCGCGGGCAAAGGTGTTCTGGACGAGGTCCTCGGCGTCGCTGACATCGCCAGTCAGTCGATAGCAGACCGCCCACAGGTACGAGCGGTGTTCGTGCAGCTGCTCCGCGAAGCTGTCCATCGGCCCTCGCGTCACGCTACCATGTCAGCATGGCCTACGTTGCACAGGTGCTCCTCCGCTCTCGCGAGCACGCGTTGCTCCGCTGGGGACCGGTCTTGGTCTGGCTCGCGCGTGGTGTCATCGACGACGCGGTGTTCCTCGAGGTCCGCAAGGCCCTCGCCGAGCTGGTCGCAGATCACCCCGAGGGCGTAGGGTTGCTGCTCGTGTCGCAGACGGGCAGCACGCTGCCCGAGCTGACCACGCGGCGGCAGATCGCCGAGGCGCTCGGCGAGTACGCAGATCGTCTGCAGGCGGTCGCGGCGGCGTTCGAGGGCGGCAGCTGGTGGGTGACGGCGTCGCGAAAGATCCTCGCCGGAATCTTGGCGATGGTCCCTCATCCCTTCCCAATCACCACCTTCACCCAGCGCGAGAAGGCGCTGCTGTGGCTCGAGGAGACGCTGCGCGGGCCGGATCAGCGGCCGCTCGCGCTCGACGAGCTCGGGGTCCTGGTCGAGCAGCTCGTCGGCGAATACGAGGCACCACCCGTGGCCGCGCCCAGCGAGCCCGCGCAGCCCGAATCCGCCACCCACGAGGCTTCGGTGCCGCAGGAATGATTGAGCGGGTCAGTCAGGCTTTACCTCTACCGTCACCTGCTCGATTCGGCCCGTGAAGCGCGTAGCCGAGGAGTCGGAGCCAAACGCTTCGACGACCGGGGTGCCGAGGTCGATCCCCACGTCGGCGCCATCGTCGATCGAAAACGCGTTCGGTTGGGTCTTCTCGATTCGGCCCTCCGCGAGCTTCTCGTCGTTCACGTAGAGCGTCCCCTGGCCGCCCTTGCCGAGCCCGCCGCCATCGTAGTCGAACTCGAATCGGAGGGTGACGAGGCCCCGCGGCAGCGGAGTTTGGCTAGCGACGGTGTAGCGCTCGGAGCCGAGGAAGTTGTAGGTGAACGCCGGCTTGCCTTCAACCACGTAGACGCTCCATCCGCCGAACCGACCGCCCTGCCCGAGGATGACGCCATGCGCTCCGGCCTCGAGCGGCTCGATCACCGCGGTGACCGTAAACGACTTGTTCTTCACGTTGATGAACACGTCCTCTCCCAGGCCCTGCATGCCCTCGCGCAAGGTCAGCGTGGTCCGACCCTGCATGAGGTCCGGGCGGCCGACCAGCTCTGCGTTCATCCGCTCGAGGAAGCGGTCATCGAGCGGGAGCGCATGGTTCTTCTCGGCCTCCTGCATGAACAGCTGCTGCAGCTCGGCGAGCCTCTCGGGGTGCTTGGCCGCCAGATCGGTCGCCAGGCTGAAGTCCTCGGCGGCGTGGTAGAGCTCCCAGACATCGTCGCGCAGCGGATTCCGCGGCTCGAACTCCCACGGCGCCTTGTGGACCGTGCGTGCCAACCACCCATCGTGGTAGATGCCACGATTGCCTAACATCTCGAAGTATTGTGTGGTGTGTCGGCTCTTCGCGTCGGCATCGTCGAAGGTATAGATCATGCTGACGCCCTGCATCGGGATCTGCTCGACGCCGTTGACCTCGACGGGCTCGGGCAGGCTGGCCGCCTCGAGCACGGTCGGCGCGATGTCGATGACGTGGTGAAACTGACCTCGGATCTGTCCGGCTCGTTGGATTCGTTGGGGCCAGCGCATGAGCATGGCGTTACGAGTCCCGCCAAAGTCTCCGGCGATCTGCTTGGCCCACTGGTGCGGGGAGTCGAACGCGATCGCCCAACCGGCGGCCATGTGCGGATAGGTCTCGGGCCCGCCCCAGACGTCGAGCTTTTTGATGATATCCGGGATCGTCTCGTCGACGCCGTTGAAGTAGGTGTACTCGTTGAACAGGCCGTTCATGCGACCCTCGGCGCTGGCACCGTTGTCGCCGACGATATAGATGACCAGGGTGTTGTCCTTTTCACCCATCGCGTCGATGGCGTCGAGCAGCCGCCCAGCCTCGTGATCCGCCATCGCAGCGTAGCCGGCGTATACCTCGGCCTGGCGCGTGAAGATCTTCTTCTCGTCGTCCGACAGCGTATCCCAGTCCCGGATCGCGCTCGGCTTGGGCGCGAGCTTGGTGTTGGGTGGAATGACGCCAAGCTGCTTTTGGCCCTCGAAGGTAGCGGTGCGGAGCTGATCCCAGCCCAGGTCGAACTTGCCCGCGTATTTGCTGGACCACTCTGGGGCGACGTGATGCGGGGCGTGGGTCGCTCCGGGCGCGTAATAGACGAAGAAGGGCTTGTCAGGCGTCATCGACTGCTGCGCCTGAACCCAGGCGATCGCGTGATCGGTCATGTCGGTGAGAAAGTGATAATGGGGATCGCCCTGCGGCCGCTCGACTCGTGTGTGGCCTCGGTAGATCGCCGGCGCCCATTGATTGGTCTCCGCACCGATGAACCCATAGAACTCGTCGAACCCCTGCCGGAGCGGCCAGCGATCCGAGGGGCCGGACAGGCTCGTCTCCCACGGCGCCGTCTCGTGCCACTTTCCGTACGCCGCGGTGCTGTAGCCGTTGAGGCGCAGGATCTCGGCCAGCGGCGCGACGCTAGCCGGTATTTGGCCGGTATCGCCCGGATACGCGGTCGCCGACTCCATGATGCTCCCGGCGTTGGCCATGTGATGGTTGCGACCCGACTTCAACGCCACGCGGGTAGGAGAACAGAGCGCTGTCGTGTGGAAATTATTGTACCGAAGGCCATCGGCCGCGAGCCGATCGAGCGTGGGGGTCTCGACTGGCCCGCCGAACGTGCTCGCGACACCAAAGCCGACGTCGTCGAGCAGGATCACCACCACGTTCGGCGCCCCCTCGGGCGCCGTGACCTCGAATCGCGGCGGTGGCTTGGTGTCCCGGACGTCCAGCTCGGTATAGACGGGGCGCTCGGGTAGCAGGATCGGAAGGTGGGTTCGATCGATACCCACACGCGCAGGGGTGACTTTGGGCGTCGTTGATTCGGGCGCTACGGGGGCGCCGAGATCGGCCTTTGGTCCGGCTTCGCGCGATTCGACCGTCGGCTCTCGTTGGCACGCGAGGGCTGCGAGCGTGGCCGTGGCCAACATGATTCGCGTCATCATTCGAATGAGGCCCACGACAATGACTCTAGCAGCTCATCGTGCAATTCCACGTATCGAATCGCGCCGAGATGCTCGGCGAGGGAGCTACCTAGACGGACTCGATCCATGCTCCGTGTCGGCGGCGAGCAGGGCCCGGAGCTTGGCCGCATAGCGCTCGGCGTCAGCCCAATGGCCGAGCTCGCGCGAATGGCTGGTGAGCGCTGCGAGGATCTCGAGGTTGGCCGGCCGCCGCTCGTGAACGGCGACCAAGCTGGCCAAGGCCACGTCCGTCTGACCAGCTCCGAACAGGGCCAGGGCATGGACGTAGGCGAGCTGCGGATCCTCGGGCGCGAGCTCGTGTGCGCGACCAAGCTCGACGAGCGCGGCACGTCGGTCGCCGACGCGAACCAGCGCGAGCCCGAGCGCGTGATGGAGGACCGCTGGCTCGGCTGCGCGGGACAGACCTGCACGCAGGACTGCGAGCGCGCCCTCGTCATCTCCGCGGACGCGTAGCAAGTCGGCGTGGTTGACATAGGCGGCAGTGAAGCTCGGATCGATACGCGATGCGCGCTCGAGCCAGGTCTGCGCGGCGTCGAGGTTGCCAGCCGTTGCGTCGAGCTGCGCGAGATCGACGAGCGCCTCGGCCCAATCGGCGTTGTAGAGCAGTGAGGCACGGTACTCGTCGATCGCATTGGCGAGCGCCTCGCGGTCGCGCGCTGGCCAAGCCTGGCTATCGATGCCGAGAAAGTTCGTCGCGGCTTCGATGCGGACGCTGCGAGCTGGATCGTGCAACAACGAAAGGATGAGCTGATCGTGTGGCCCCCGGCCGAGGGTCCGCGCCGCGCTGGCTGCCGCCCGGCGCAGGATCGCGTGCTCGCTGCTCGCCGCGACGCTGATCGCCTCATGCAGCACCGCTGCCGGACCCGGGTGGGCCGCGAGCTCGACCAACGCCGTCGCCCGAATGATCGCCGGACCTTCGGAGCGCAGGACCACGTCGGCGAGCGCCGCCGCGCCGCCGAGCTGCTCTTCGCGGGCCAACCACAGCGCCGTCGCAAAGTCCCAACGCGGCGGACGGGGTCCGAAGTGCTCGTCGATCACCGCGGCGGCCCAGCCTGGGTCACGCTCGGCGTGGCATTCCATGCAGGGGTCGGGCGAGCCGAGCTTGGCGCTCAGCAGCGGCTGCGGGACCGCGAAGCGATGATCACGACGCGCGTCGATGCCCATGTAGACCCGTGCAGGCATGTGGCACGCCACGCAGCGCGCCGCCTCGCTATCGGGCGCGTGAAAGTGGTGGCTGGGCGTGTCGAACACCGTCGCGCGATGGCAGCTCGTGCAGGTCGCGTTGGGGCCCCGCTCGCGGCCGCGCAGCTCGAGCGAGTGGGGCTCGTGGCAGTCCGAGCAGGTGACTCCGGCCGCGTGCATCTTGCTCTGCAAGAACGAGCCATAGACGAACACCTCGTCGCGCATCTGGCCGTCGTCGAAGTAGAGCCCGCGCTCGAGCAAGCTCAGCTGATAGAGATCGTGAAAGCCCTCGGCCGGATCGATCGGCCCGAGCTCCGATCGCCGCGCGTGACAGCCCGCGCACAGCTCGGCCTCGACGCTGCTCGGAGCGCTCTCGAGCCGTGCGATCGCTGCTCCATCGGCCAGCACCCAGCGGCGATCAGACGCGCGGGTCAGGTCGATGGCGAGGGCGAGATCGTCTCCTTCGGCGCCGGCCTCGGCCCAGCGCACGTGCTCCGAGCCAGGCCCGTGGCACGCCTCGCAGCCGACGTCGATGCCATGGTCTCGTGTCGCGTAGCTGTCCGTGTCGACCCGGTAGCCGCGATCGACCGCCGTGCTGTGGCACGCGGCGCAGCGGCTGTTCCAGGTGTAGGCCGGCCCTGCCCAATGCAGCGGAGCGCCCGGTCGGGCGTCATCGTTCGGTTGGAGCGGATACCAACGCTGGCCGCCCTCGGTCTGTGGGCGGGCGTCCCAGGCGAGCGAGAGCGCCTGCAGACGGCCACGCTCGGTCGCCAACAAGACCTGCTGGAGCGGTCGCACGCCGAAGGTATGGGTGACCTCGAAGCGACGGCTGCCCTCGGGACTGCTGACGTGCACGAACGAGCGCTCGTCCTCCTGTTCGAAGCGAAAGGTCTCGCCGTGCAGCTCCAAGCTGGTGCCGTCGAAGCGCCCGAGCAGCGTGCGCGAGCCGACGAGGGCCATCGCCCAGTCGTGATCGGAGCCAGCCCAGGCTCGAGCGGCCTCGGCATGGCAGTCGAAACAAATCGAGCTGCCCACGTAGCGCGCTGCGGGGGCTACTCGCACGTTCGATGCTGACGGGCGCTCGCGTGCAAAGTCGGGTGAATCACGACAAGCCGACAGCCCCACGGTCAGCGCAGCGATGCAGAGCTTCGACTGGCGTGGATTGGCCATGAGTGATTCCGTTGCTATTTCGCCTTGCGATCGTGCTTGGCCTGCCGCTTGGCGAGCTTGGCGTTCTCCTTGCGGATCTCGGCCTGAATCGCCTCCCACTCGTCGTTGGAGAGGGTCTCGCGCATCGCCAGGAGGGCCGCGATGTGCCGACGCTCCAGCTCGCTGAACAGCTGCCCGAGCGAATCGATGAATGGCTCGTAATCGGACAGATTCGCCGCATAGATGCGGTGGACCCGATACATCGCCCCTAGCTCGGCTTGCACGGCCTCGAAGTAGTCATCGAGGGCCTCGGCCTCGCGGTCGATGATCGTGGCGCCGGCCTGCCTGCGCGCGTCGTCCTCGACATGCTTGCGCAGACGCTTGCGCCAATCCGCGATCCACTCGGCCAGCGGGCTCGAGTGCTTGCCGCCACCGGCCGCGATCGCAGCCGCGATCGCAGCCGCGATCGCCAGCCAAATCACGATGCGGGCTCCTCTGCGGCTCGGAACACCAGCGGCCACTCGCTGGCGCCGATGTCCGAGCGAAGCTCGACGGCGACGGTCGCCGCGCGGCGAAGGCCTGCTTCGAACTTTGTCGCCACGCGATCGGCGACCGAGCTCATGCCCTCACTGTCCTCACCTCGCTCGAGCGCCTCGAGGGTCTCGGTTCGCCACTCGAGCGCCAGGCGATCGAAGTCGGCCAGCACCTCGCGCAGCTCTTCGAGCTTCGCCAGCGCCCGCTTGCGTCGCTGCTTGTCCTCGACGTGACGCTCGATGTTGTGACGCAAGCGGTCGAGCGCGGCGTCGATGGTCACGACCGGCTGCTCGATCTTCGGCTGCTTGCCCGCGCAACCCAACGCGACGAGCGCGAGCACCGACCCAGACCCGAGCAGGAGTGGGCGGCGGGTCAGTGACTCCCGGTCGCTCATGCAGCAACCCTGGCCCGGCCCAGGCAGATGTCTACGACGAGGCGCCGAATCCCCCGCGGCCCCAGGTTATACGGTGCCAGGCTCGACGGCGCGTTTGGCTTGTCGTCGGTCAGAGAATGCAGAATCGAACCATGTAGCGACGACAACGGGAGAAGAGCAGATCGACGATCTTCCCCGCCGCCTCGTCGAGCACGTCCGCGTTCTCGCGCAGCTCTCGATACACCGCCGAGCCCTCGCGTGCATCATAGTCGAGCTGCGCGAGCTCCCCGCGGATCTCGGCCGAGGCCAGCGCGGCCAAGAAGCGATCGAGACACAGCGCCGGCACCCGGGCGAGCTCGGGCGCGCCAAAGTGCTCGAGCGCGCCGAAGATCCGCAGCAGCGAGGGCCAGCCGATCCGACTCGCGAGGCTGACGTCGCGCGCCTCGTCCTCCTCGATCGCGTCGACCATCCAGCACTGCAACGCCAGATTGGCGAGGTGCCACAACTTCCGAGTGTGGCGCAATTTCAACACGCGGATCGCCCAGCTCTTGTCCAATTCCTCGACCTTGTGCCGATAATCCATGCACAAAGTACGATAATATCGATGCAAATCGTTGCCGAGCGAGGCGAGGAATCGCCCGCGGGAGATCATCGCGTCGGCGTAGGCACGAAACACCGCGTGCTTCATCGCCCGCCCGGCCTCGGCGTCGTCGAGGCAGGCGCCCTCGGTCAGCAGCAGCGCGCGGTAGGTCAGCGTCTCGTTGGTGTCGAGGCGCCCGCCAATGTTGCGGATCAGCGCCCGCAGGTCGATCGCTTGATCGAAGGTCTTTTCCGGGATGTCGAACCCGATCGCGCGCAGGCCCTCGACCACCTGCTTTCGTCGCGCTTCGGCCTGCGGCTTGTCGATCACCTGGCCGTCGTAGAGAAACCCGAGATCGAGATCCGACTCGGGCGAGGCCTCGAGCCGGCCGAGCGAGCCGAACGCGAAGGTCGCGACCGCCTCTTTGTGGAGATCCGGCAGCGGCGGTAGGTTGGCCAGCTGCGAGCGAGCGAGCTCGAGCTGGCGCCTCGAAAAGCTCTCGGCCGCGAGCACGTGGGCGACCTCGCTCGCCGCCAGTCCCACGCGAGGCAGGCACTCGACCAGGGCCGATGGCGCCTCGCTCTGCATCTCAGATCTCCGGGCTCTCCTCGTGCAGCGCGACGCCGAGCGGCAGCGGCAAGCTGAGCTGATCCTCGCGGCGCGAGACCAGCCAGGCGCGCATCCGTTCGTGTCGCCAGCGCTCGTTCCACTCGCTCAGCGCCAGCGCCCCGCGCTCGGGCTGAACGCTGCGATCGACGAAGTAGCGCTTGCGGACCCGCGAGAGCAGCGGCGTCCGGCCGTGCACCTCTCCTCGTTCGTCGACGGTGAGCGCCCCGACCTGCTCGCCATAGTCGGGCCGCGTCCAGATCTCGTAGACCGAGTCCTCGCGTCCGTCGAGCAGCGCCGCCCCGAACGCCCGCTCGCCGAGCCGCCGCCGCAGCGCCGCGTCGTCGAAGTGCTCGAAGCGATCGAACACGCTCGCGTCGACGTGCTCGGCGACCAGCTCGCACAGCCGCGCCTCGGCCAAGATGTTCGAGGGCAGGTTGATCACGCGATCGTAGACGCGATCTTTGAGGCGCCAGAACGCGTCCATGGCCGCCAGCGCCGGCCTGCGGATGCCGATCTGGATCTCGCTGACCCAAGTAAACACGTTGCTCGGGATCGTGCCCGCGCGCAGACGAAAGTCCCTCGCCACGCGAAAGATGCCCTCGAGCGTGTCGAGGTTGATCGGCGCTCGCAGGAGCTCGGCGAGCGGCGAGAGCTCCGGCGCGAGCGCGGGGCCACGATCGATCACCTGCCAGACCGCCTCGGGATCGATCTCGAGCAGCTCGAGCAGCGGCCGCAGCGAGAGCTGGCGAGCGATCGCGCCCTCGCCCAGCACGATCCAGCGCCCCACCTCGTGGTGGCTCGCGCCGAGGACCTTCTCGAACGCGGGCTCGGCCGCGTGCGAGAGCGGGTAGTGGCCGACGTCGTGCAGCAGGCACGCGGCCACGAACACCCGGGTCGTCGCCTCGCTCAGCTCGAGCGCCTGCGCGGCGTCGAGCCCGAGCATGGCGACCCCGATCGAGTGCTCGAGCCGATTCGACGCCCGACGGCTGCGCGGGTGCTGATCGAGCGTGCCCAGGAAGCTGATCCGCTCGAGCCGACGCAGCCAGGGGCTGTCGAGCAGCGAGGGGCCGAGCAGCTCGGCCACCCGGGCGCGCTGGCGGGCGGGCGTCATGCGAGCCGCGAGCTTAACCCGGACTCGTCGGCCCCGCGAAGCGGCGCAGCTCGAGCTCGGGTCCATCCCAGCACGCCGCCGCCGCGTAGCCGGTGGGGCAGGGCAGCTCGAGCATTCGCCAGCGCTGCGGCCGATCGCCGACCCGCGTGGTCGAGCGCAGCCACGGACCGCTCGGGTCGAGCGCGATCGAGAAGCCCTGCGACGAGAAGCTCAGCCCGGTCCCGAGCGCCTTGAGGTAGGCCTCTTTGCAGGCCCAGAAGCGATAGAAGGCGTCGACCCGCTCGTGCAGCGGGCGCGCGGCGAAGTCGACCAGCTCGTCGGCGGCGAAGAAGCTCTCGGCGATCTCGGTGACCGCACGCTCGCGCTTGGCCAGCTCGATGTCGACGCCGAGCCGCAGCGTCCCGGCTTGGATCACGATCCCGACCAGCGCGACTTCACCGGAGTGCGAGAGATTGAACGTGGGCCCCAGACCAAAACGGGCGGCGAGCGTCGGCTTGCCGTGCTCGCCATACGAGAACGCGAGCGCGGCGGGGTCTCGCTCGCCGAGGTAGTGAGCCAAGATCCGCCGCAGCTCGGCTCGCGCCCGGACGGCTTGCGTCTTCTTGGCGTCGACGATGATCCGCTGCGCCTTGGCTCGCTCGTCGGCGCTGAGCAGCGCCCAGTCCTCGTCGCTCGCAGCTCGCGCGATGTCGATGGACCACAGGTCGAGGGCGCCAGGCCGCGGTACCAGTTCCGCCAGGCTCGCTCGCGGCCAGACCGGCGTCGCTCGAAGCATGCCCGAACATATTACAATCGCGGCCGGATGAAGCGCGACCTCTACGAAGACCACCACGAGTTGTTCCGCCAGACCGTCCGCGAATTCATCAAGCGCGAGGTCCTGCCCAACCAGCCGCGCTGGATGGAGGAAGGCAGCGTCGACCGCGAGGCGTGGCGGGCTGCGGGCGAGGCGGGGATCTTGTGCCCGTGGATCGACGAGAAGTGGGGCGGGCCAGGCGGCGACTTCCTCCACTCCGCGATCGTCAGCGAGGAGCTGGCCAAGGTCTACGAGTCGGGCTTCGCCCTGCCGCTCCACTCGGACATCGTGGTGCCCTACATCTACAGCTTCGGCACCGACGAGCAGAAGCAGCGCTTCCTGCCGGGGCTCGCGGCCGGGGACGTCATCCCGACTGCCGTGTTCACCGAGCCGAATACCGGCTCCGACCTTGCCTCGCTGCGCACGCGCGCCGTGCGCGAGGGCGACG
>CBFGLP010001029.1:0-4469 GCA_965649595.1 uncultured Myxococcales bacterium
CTTCGTCGGCGGCACGAGGTACGACCTGGACGCGAACGAGCTCGACTTGGGCTTGCTCGAGCTCGACGTCGGCGAGCAGGAGCTCGTCGAGGCTGGGATCAGCTTCTACCAGCGTGCGTCGAGCTGGGCGAAGAAGAGCTCGATGCCCGACGATCCGAACGACCACCCGACCGCCGAGACCGTGAACAAGGTGGTCGCGATGCCCGACGGCGGGGTGGTGGTGCTCGGATCCGAGAGCTCGGGCCAGGCCGACAAGGTGACCCCCTTGATGATCCGCGTCGACTCCGAGGGGGAGGTGAGCGGCTTCGATCGCGGCTTCTGGGAGGGGGCGGCGCTGCATGGCGCCGTGTCGCCCGACGGCTCGCTCTTCGTGGTCACCACCCACCGCAGCGAAGGCCACTGGGATCGGGTCCACCTGCGCAAGTACGGGCTCTGATCCCGACGAGCATCGATTGACCCGCACGCACGCGGCCGCGAGCGGACAGGTGAGGGTGGAGACTGACGATGAACGAGATGAACATGTCGCGCACGGGGTTGTTGGGGTCGATGCTGACGCTGATGGTGAGCCAAGCCTGCTTGCTGAACGAGGCCAAGCTCGAGGACGGCGAGGACGAGGCCGGCGAGAGTGAGGGCGCCGAGCTCGAGAGCAGCGAGGGGGACAACACGGACCCGAGCCACGAGACTGGGGCTCAGGATCCCGACGGCTGCCTGAGCTTCGGCACCAACCTCGAGAGCGGCACGGAGCCGCCCGAGTGGGCGCTGTTCCCCGGATACGACGTCACCTGTGCGAGCGGGTTCGGCCACGAGGATGTCCGCCTCGAGTCGATCGCCTGGACCATCACCGTCGATATGGGCAGGCCGGAGATCGAGGACCCCTTGGTCGCCACGCTCGCGGATGGTGGCGCGGTGGTGCTCGTTCGCGTCGACGGTAGCTCGATGCTGGTCCGCTTCACGGCCGCGGGCGAGAAGGTCTGGACCAAGACGCTCGGCGAGATCGGCTCGATGTTCGCGACCGAGATGATCTCCGACGCCAACGACCGGATCTTCATCGGCGCCTCGGACGTCGCAGGGGCCGCGTTGTTTGCGTTCGACGCGTCCGGTGCCGAGCTGTGGTCCCACGGCTTCGTCGGGGAGACCTTCGGCGGCATCGCGAAGACCGACGCGGGTGTGGTGCTGACGCTGCTCTCGGAGTCGTCGACTCGGATCGCCGTGTCCGACCCCGCAGGGATCGAGCTCTGGTCGACGACGAGCTCGACGGTGATGGGCTGGCACGTCGCGCAACTGCCCGACGGTGACTACCTGGTCGGGAGCTACGAGGGGTGGTCGCGGCATGACGGGGAGGGGAGCGAGATCGCTGCCGAGCCCTGGCCCTTCGACGTGGTCAGCGTGACGGGTCTGGTCGTCAGCGAGGGTCGGCTCTTCGTGGTCGGTACCGCCCACGAGGACGGATCCGAGTCGCCCTACCAGCTGCTGCTGGCTCGCTTGGACGGCTCCGACGAGTCGGAAGATCTCGCCCTGAACGGCACGTGGCACTACAACCGCGCGACCAGCTGGGTGCCCGAGGGGGACGGCTTCGACCCGGGCACGGCCACCTACGAGAGCGGGCTCGCGCTGGTCGCCGTGCCGCAGGGGGTCGTCGCGCTGGGGGTCGAGAACGCGGGCGGGATGGACATCTGGCAGCCCTGGCTCGTGCGCGTCGACGAGCAGGGTGGGGTGCTCGGGATCGATCGCGGGTTCTGGTCGGCAGGCTCGCTGGCTGCTGCCGCGGGTCCCAACGACACCCTCTTCCTGGTCACGGGGAACGACATCGATCCGACACAATTCCACCTCCGCAAGTACGAGCTCGAATAGAAACGGCTTGGCCTGCCAAAACCGGCATAGCTCGAACTTCGGATCAAATTGGGTCCGGCACCCTCCAGGCCAATCCCATGTGCGGGCTGGGGGGGTCGCTTGCACCACGCGGGCACACTTGCGTACCGTGCCCCGAGATGGGCGAGCACCGAGTCTCCGAAGTCGATGACACCGAGCTCCGAGCGTTCATGCGGGCGATCCTGGCCGACGTCTTGGCGCTCGAGCAGGTGATCGAGCGGGGCATGATCGAGACTGGCATCCGCCGAGTCGGCGCCGAGCAAGAGATGTTCTTGGTCGACCAAGCGCTCTCGGCCGCGCCGGTCGCGATGGAGGTGCTGGACACCGCCAAGGATCCGCGCCTGACCACCGAGCTGGCGCAGTTCAACCTCGAGGCCAACCTCTCGCCGCAGGTGTTCGGCGGCGACTGCTTGCGCAAGATGGAGCGCGAGATCGAAGAGGTGATCGACGTCGCGCGAGCGGCCGCTGCTCAGCACGGTGCCAAGGTCGTGCTGACCGGCATCCTGCCGACCTTGCGCAAGCCCGACCTCGGGCTCGACAGCATGACCCCGCTGCCTCGCTACTTCGCGCTCAACCGAGCGATGCAGCGCATGCGCGGGCAAAAGGACTTCCACGTCCTGATCAAGGGCAAGGACGAGCTCGAGCTGACCCACGACAACGTGATGCTCGAGGCGGCCAACACCAGCTTCCAGGTCCACTTCCAGGTCGGCGCGAACGAGTTCGCCAAGCTCTACAACCTCACGCAGGCGGTCACGGCTCCGGTGCTCGCGGCGGCCGTCAACTCGCCGGTCCTGCTCGGCAAGCGGCTGTGGAGCGAGACTCGCATCGCGCTCTTCCACCACAGCGTCGACGCCCGACCCGACGCGCACCGGGCCCGCGACGCGCGACCGCGGGTCAACTTCGGCGATCGCTGGGTCGACGAGAGCGTGCTCGAGATCTTCCGCGAGGACATCGCACGCTTTCGGGTCGTGCTCTCGACCCAGCTCGACGACGATCCGCAAAAGGCACTCAACCATGGCAAGGCGCCCGAGCTCAAGGCCCTGCGCCTGCACAACGGCACGGTCTACCGCTGGAACCGGGCCTGCTACGGGATCGTCGACGGCGTTCCGCACCTGCGGATCGAGAACCGGGCGCTGCCGGCCGGACCCAGCGTGCTCGACGAGGTCGCCAACGCGGCGTTCTACTTCGGCTTGATGGCGGGGCTCGGCGATCAGGTCACCGACATCCGCAAGGTGTTCTCCTTCGATGACGCCAAGAGCAACTTCTTCGCGGCCGCTCGGCACGGCCTCGACGCTCGCCTGGCTTGGATCGACGGTCGCACCCGCGACGCGCACCAGCTGATCGCGGAGGTCCTGCTGCCGCTCGCGCGCGACGGGCTCGCGCGCGCCAACATCGACAGCGAGGACATCGACCGCTATCTCGGCACGATCGAGGCGCGGGTGGCCGCGCGTCAGACCGGCGCCTACTGGGCGATCAGCTCGCTCGCGCAGATGCCGAGCGACGGCCCTCGCGACGCTCGCTCGCGCGCGCTGGTCAACGCGATGGTCGAGAACCAAGCCGCGTCCAAGCCGATCCACGCGTGGGCGCCCGCTCGCTACGAGAGCGTCAGCGACGTGCGCGAGAATTACCTGACGGTCGGGCAGTTCATGACCACCGACCTGTTCACCGTGCACCCCGAGGATCTCGTCGACCTCGCGGCCTCGCTGATGGACTGGGAGCGCATCCGCCACATCCCCGTCGAGGAGGAGGGCAAGCTCGTCGGCTTGATCTCGCATCGGGCCGTGTTACGTCTCGTCGCCCGCGGCCACCTCGATCGTTACAGCACGGAGAAGGTCGCCGTCCGCCAGATCATGCGCCCCGATCCGATCACCGTGGCTCCGGACACCAGCACGCTCGAGGTGCTCCGACTGATGCGCGACCACAAGGTCGGGGCGCTGCCGGTCGTCGATCAGGGCAAGCTGGTCGGGATCGTGACCGAGCGTGACCTGATCGACGTGTCGAGCCGGCTGCTCGAGAACTACCTGCGAGGCAAGTGAAGTCCGAGGTCCGAGGCGTGCACGCGCGCCGCTGGATCGGCGCCCACGAAGGCGAGCGGCCTGGGCCCACGATGGTGATCGTCGGGGGCATCCACGGCAACGAGCCCGCTGGCGTGCTCGCGGTCCGTCGGGTGCTGCGCGAGCTGGCCCGCCGCAAGCCGCCGATGCGCGGCCGCCTGCTCGCGCTGGCTGGCAACATCCGGGCGCTGGCCGAGCACGTCCGCTACCTCGACCGCGATCTCAACCGTCGCTGGTACCCCGATCACCTCGCGCGGCTGCGCGATCAGGATCGCGAGCTCGACTCGCCGGAGGATCGCGAGCAACGCGAGCTGGTCGAGATCTTCGATCGCCTCGACGCGACCTTCGATCACCCGCTCGTGGTCTTGGATCTGCACAGCTTCTCGGCCGAAGGCCCGCCCTTCACGGTCATCGCCGACGCGCTGCGCAACCGAGCGATCGCCTACGAGCTGCGGGTGCCGATCATCTTCGGGCTCGAGGAGGCGGTCGACGGCACGCTGCTCGGTTACCTCGCCGATCTCGGGCACGTCGCGGTTGGCTTCGAGG
>CBFGLP010001030.1:0-2676 GCA_965649595.1 uncultured Myxococcales bacterium
ACGGGCTCGACGGACGACGACGCCACGGACGCTTCGAGCAGCGACGGCTCGACGGACGACTCCCCGACGGACGAGAGCCCGACCGACGATTCACCGACTGATGAGTCGCCCGACACCGACGAATCGCCCGACACCAGCGACACCAGCGACACGACCGACACCGGCCCCGATCCCGACGACGGCCCGCCTGCGGGCAACCCCGACGGCAACTGCCCGGTCCCCGAGGAGGCCCAGGCGGTCGACACCAGCAACCCCACGATCGTGGTCGGCGACGGATCGCCCGAGAGCTGCACGAGCGAGGCGTTCGTCGACGCGGTCGCGCAAGGCGGGATCATCACCTTCGACTGTGGGCCCGACCCGGTCACGATCACGCTCGATCAGACCGCCAAGATCTTCAACAACACCGGCCCCGAGATCGTGATCGACGGCGGTGGCAAGGTCACGCTCAGCGGCGCGGGCCAGCGTCGAATCCTGTACATGAACACCTGCGATCCAGATCAGATCTGGACCACGCCGATGTGCGACAATCAGGATCACCCGCGGCTCACGATTCAGAACCTGACCTTCATCAACGGCAATTCGATCGGCGAAGATTTTGATGGCGGCGGCGGCGGAGCGATCTTCGTGCGCGGCGGCCGAGTCAAGATCGTCAATTCGCGCTTCTTCAACAACGTCTGCGACGAGGTCGGACCGGACGTGGGCGGCGCGGCCGTGCGGGTGCTCAGCCAGCACGACAATCAGCCGGTCTACGTGGTCAACAGCACCTTCGGCGGTGCCCCCGAGTACGGCAACCGCTGCTCGAACGGCGGCGGGCTGAGCAGCATCGGCGTCTCGTATACGGTGATCAACAGCCGCTTTTCTCATAATCAGGCGATCGGCAACGGAGCCAATCCCGCCCAGGAAGGAACGCCGGGCGGAGGCAGCGGTGGGGCCATTTATAACGATGGCAACACCTTCACGTTGACCCTGTGCGGGACCAACATCGTCGATAACACCGCCAACGAGGGCGGCGGGGCGATCTTTTATGTCAGCAACGATCTCAGCGGCGGGCTGATCATCCAGGACTCGCAATTGTGCGCCAACCCGAGCGGGCAGTTCGAGACCCAGGGGTATCCGGGCATCTTCGTGCTGGCCGACGAGGGGTACCCGCAGGTCAGCAATTCGACGATCAGCGAAGGGCCCTGCTAGAGCGCCGATTGGTTTGATTTCGCGTCCCCAGGCGTGCATGGGGGCGTGGAATCAACCAATCGGTGCTCTAGGGCTGCAGTCGGATCGCCTCGCGGATCGCCGCCATGCAGACGCCGCGGCTGTGGGCGGCGGTGCGCTCGTCGTAGGCGCTGCCGTCGAGCAGGTAGGTGCACGAGAACATCCGGCCGGTGGCGTCGGGATGATCGACGGGCGCCAGCACCACCCAGTCGAGCCCGATCGGCACGCCGGCGTTGGCGTTGAGCACCATCGCGCCCTCGCTCGGGCCGACGAATTCGTTGGTTTCGGGCACCTCGACCTTGGTCCACGTGACCGTGAGGCCGGCGGAGTTGGACTGCGCCGTATATTCCTTCATCCACTCGTCGAGCCCGAGCTCGGCGAACAACACGGTGTCGTTGAGGATCAGCTCGCCGCACTCGTGGCGCATGCGGATCGCTGCGCCGCGGTCGACGATGTCGTACACGCACTCGGATAGATCGAAGCTCAGGCGCTCGAGCTCGGCGCTCTGCTCGGGCGGGGCACCGACCACGGGCCAGCTGGCGGGCGCGCTCGGCTTTGGCCCAGCACCATCGAGCAGCGCGCCGGTGCGCGGATCGATCGCAACCGAGCGGCTGGCCTCGCACTCGTGCACGCCAAAGCCGACGAAGAAGCCCTGCGCGTCGTGCTCGAGGCTGACCCCGGGATCGCAGCTCGGAGCGTCCGGGGTTGCTTGGACCTCGCCGAGCAGCTCCAAGCCGGAGCTCCCGACCCGAGCGTAGGCCCAGCCGGTCCCGCGCGAGAACCCGATCAGCGGCGGCCCCTCGCGGGGGACCAACAAGGCCGCGAGTGCTTCACCCTGCAAGCCCGCGCTGAGATCGATGTGGCGATCCTCGTCGAACCAAACCAGCGCGGGTGTCGAATCGGAGCGCTCGAGCATGGCGACCGCCTCGCGCTGGCCGTCACAGTCGGTGTCGATCAGCTCATATGCGATTGGGAAGCCGAGCTGCGCGTCGAGGGCCGCCGCGACCACGCGCGGGGGCGCCACGGCCTCCGCCATTGTGGGCAGGATCATGATCGAGCTAGGCGGCACCAGCTTCGGGCAGGCCACGAAAGGCAGGTTTGTGCCGCTCGCCTCGGGTTGGGCTTCGACAGGGCTGGTCGGGGCGGGTGATTTGGTCCCCGTCGGCGTGGTCGTTGGACTACAAGCGAGCGTGAGGGCCAGCACTGGCAGGAGCCGAAGCTGCATGCGCGGAGGGTATCGCAACTCGAAGGGGCTAGTTAGGCTGGTCGCATGGATCGAGCCGCGCTCGCCTTGCTCATCGCACTCGCCTTGCTGCCGGTCGCCTGCACCAGCGACGACGGCTCAGACGACGAGAGCGGTCCAATCGACAACCCGCTGACCAATCCCGAGTCCGGTCCGCCCGCAGGCAACCCCGACGGGACCTGCTCGATCCCGGCCGAGGCGATGCCCGCCGACACCTCGAGCCCCAC
>CBFGLP010001031.1:0-4551 GCA_965649595.1 uncultured Myxococcales bacterium
GCTCGGCGGACCCTGATAATTGTTCTGCATCGACAGCACCGTGCGGGTGCCGTCGCGCATGAGCACGACCATCGTCGCGTTGTTGTAGAGCTCGGCGTCGGCTCCGGCGACATAGAAGCCACAAAATGCTTCGGCCGTGGACGGGCTGGTGAGCGAGAGGGCACCAGCGGCCACGGCCGCGAGCAGGGAGCCGGCGAGGAGCCGGCGGGAACGAGTAGTGAGGATCGACATGGCGAGGAGGTGGGGTCGGCGCGGGCATCGTAACGCCACCTCCTCGCACCCGCTTGCACGCGCTTGGGCGCGTGCAGAACCGCGTACCCGTCAGCTATGGGGCCGGGCTTCTGGCGATGCCTTCTGAACCAACCCGGCGATCAGTGCTGCGCCATGGATCAGGATCAGCCCGATCATCAAGGTGTCGGCCACGCGCAGGATCGGCAGGAGATCGAGCACCGCCCCACCGAGGCCGACTAGCAAGAACACCACACGGAAGCCGAGGCCCGCTCCGCGGCCGAGCGCGTAGTCGGCTGCCCGCGCGCCGTAACCCGCCCAGGCGATCATGGTGGTGAGGGCCAGCAAGAGGATCGAGATCGCCAGCAGCAGATCGCCGCCGCGCTCGATCACCAGGCGCGAGCCGAACCCGAGCCGCTCGATGCCCTCGCCGACGACCCGCGGGCCATCCATGAAGGGCGCGACCTCGGCCGGGTGCGGATCGTAGGGCTTGCCGGGCGACCCCTGCGGCTCGCCGTGCGGGTGCACGGCCACCAAGGTGCGCCGCGCGTCGTAGGGCCCGGTGATCGAGTGCCGCTGCTCGCCGGTGCGCTGGAGGGTCGCGGTCGAGGGCGGGAAGCGGACGCCGCTGTGGACCTCGGCCATGAACACGTAGGGCGGGGCCTCGAGGAAGGGCCGACGCACGAAGTCCTTCCAGCGCTCGTGCGTCTCGAAGTCGACGATCTTGGTGTTGGCGCTGGTGAAGCGCCAGGTCCCGTCGACCAGCTCGACGTCGACGGGCACGCGCAGATCCTTGCTCGGGTCCTCGTTGTGGCGAAGGATCGCGAACTTGGTCTCGCCCAAGAAGCTCCAGGGCGGGGTCATCAGCTGGCCGTTGGGCAGCATCCGACCGATCTCGAGCCCGCGCTCGGGGCTCTCGTAGGCGAGCGGGATGCGTGCGCCGATCGGGGCGTCGAAGCCCGCCTTGGTGACCATCGCCAAGGGTGGCCGCGGCTCGCCCTCGTCGAGGTAGGGCCCGCGCCAGCTCGGCGAGGGCAGGGTCGTGCGCAGGCTCAGGCCGTCGGCGGGCTTTTGCTCGGCCTCGATCAGCGCATCGTGGACGCCGAAGCTGGTCTGGAACATCCGCTCGACCCGGCCGAGGAAGTGGTAGTCGCCGAGCACCACGTAGGGCCCATCGTAGAGCTTGGCTAGCTCGTCGAAGTTGACGCTCGGATCGACCGGCTTGATGCGGAGGGCGTCGCGGCCGTTGTACGAGAAGCGCTCGGTCTCGACCTCGAAGCGGCGATCGTAGGCGACGATGTCCGTGCGAGCGGGGTCGCGATCGCGGAACACGACCTGGCTGACGACCGCGGCCTCCTCGCTGTAGGGCAGCAGGATCTGGTTCTCGTTGGGCCGGTGGGGGACCTTGGACCCGCGCGGGCTGCCGCGCATGATCATCGGGTAGACGTATTTGCGGCGCAGACCCGGGGTGGACTCGGGCGCGTCGTCGGGGACGACCGCATCCTCGGGCAGCACGACGGTCTGGCCCGCCTGCAAGCTCGCCGCGCCGCCGCGCGACTGCGGGTGCTCGAGCGGGGCCCACAGCGCGACCACGCGCTTTTGATCGGCTTCGTCGAGGCCCTCGGGCTTGTCGGGGGCGAACGCCGGGACCAGCTCGGCCATCTCGGCCGCGCTGGCGAGGCGCTCGTCGAGCGCCGGACGCCGCTCGCCCGGCTCATCGATCCGCTGACCGACCCAAGGGGTCGCCGTCATCGCCGCGAGCGCGGTCAGGGTCGGCACGAAGATGCCGGCGATCAGCGGCGCGAGCATGGCCGACGCGGCCGCCGACTCGGGAGCGCGAGCGCCCTCGGCCTCTTGCGTGAACGAGGCGCTGCCGAGCCCGGCCTCGGTCGCGAGCGTGGCGCGAAGGAAGCCCGCTTGCAGGGCCATGAGCACGCCGCCACCCGCTGCACCACCGACGAGCTGCTCGCTCGAGCCGGCCATGCCCGCGAGGATCTGCCCGAACGCCGCGACCGGATCACCGGGCGCTCGCGCGATGATCCACACCACCGCGACCGCGTAGAGCCCGACCGCGACCGGACCGAGCGCGACCACGAAGGCCCGCAGCTTCGGCACCAGCATCCCGGCCCCCGCCGCGAGCACCAAGAAGGCAACGACCATCCAGCGATCACCACCGACCGTGGACAGCAGCGCGCTGCTCTGCTGGGTCTGCAGCAGCGAGCCGGCCGAGAGCGCGAAGCCGAGGAAGAGCAGCGTGAACACGAACGCGAGCGTGCGGCCGCCGGAGCCCAGCACTCGCTCGATCACGTAGACCGAGCCGGTCCGAACCTCGCCGCTCACGAGCCGACGGCGGTGGCGGATCGCCAGCAGGACCTCGGCGTAGACCAGCGCCATACCGAGCAGCGAGGCGATCCACATCCACCCGATCGCCCCCGGTCCGCCGAGCTCGAGCGCGAGGATCGATCCGCCGACGCTGCCCATCCCGACCGAGGCGGCCAAGAACCCGCGGCGGACCGCTACGTTGCGCCGATCCTTGTCACGCTGCCCGAGCGCCCGAACCTGAGCGAATCCGGTCAGCACCGTGACCAACACCCCCACGGCCAAGACCGAGTAGACGAGGATCGCCTGTACGAGTGGACTGAGGTCCATCATCGCGGGCGAGGCTATCGGCTATGGGCGGCGCTGAGAAGCCGTCAACCCGGTTGGCGGCGGATTCTCTGGCCTGGTGCTCGAGTGGTACCCCGAGCAAGGTCTCGAGAGCGCCGCGTGGTCGAGCTCCAACGGACTGAGCGCTCGCGGAGTGCCCGCGGCCAAAGCTCGGACACCGGGCGAGCCCGTCAGCCGTGGGCGGCTGACCGAGACCGGCTGACTGAGCCCGTCAGCCGTGGGCGGCTGACTGAGACCTTCAGCCGTGGGCGGCTGACTGAGTCGACGCGAGCGCGCGTCAGAGTCCGACAGACCAGGTCAGCGAGAGGTACGCGTCGTCGAGCTCGCTCTCGGAGCTCGGTTGGATGCGAAGCAGGTTCGTCACCCACGCGTGGCGCCGACCCGAGAGCTCCGCGCCGCAAAACGAGACCGTCGGCGAGCCGGTCATGAAGCGCACCTGATAAACGCAGCCCTCGGAGGTCTCGAAGTTTCCGATGGCGGCGCTCACCAGCGAGCTCGTCGATGCGTCGAGCACCACGCGCTCGTCTTGCGTGCCTCGTGGAGTGCTTGCGATCTGTATGCGTTGAGTCGCCTTCGCTCGTGCGGTGAACCACCAGAACACCAGAGTATCGCCGGGCAGGGCGAGGGTCTTCACGATGGGGTCGATGACGGGCTGGGTTTCTAGCATTTCGTTCTCTCCACAAAGGCCAATGGCGGGCCCCGCCCATGCTTGGGCAGGGCCCGCGCCCGAGTCAGCCGTTCTTGCCGAACCAGGTCAGCGTGACGAATGCGTCGTTGTAGTCGTTGTCGGTCGAGTCCTCTGCGGCGAACAGGCTGGTCTCGGACACGATGGTCCGCCCGGTGTTGATCGAGGCGGAGTCGTACATGACGGTTTGGTCGGACGGGAAGATGACCGTGTAGTTACCGCCGTTGCCGGTCATGAACGTGCCGGTGCTGGTATTCGACAGCGAGGTCGATAGCACCGAGGTGTCGACGATCACGTTGCCGCTCGGATCCCGGATCTGCAGGCGCTGGATCCCCGCCGACTGGGACGCCAGCGACCAGAACACCGACGCCTGATTGGGAATGTTGATGATTTTGCCTTGCGGACCGCTGAATTGCTCGGACATTTGATTTTCTCCGTGGTGGTGGCCAAGGGGGCCGTCTATTGCGGAGTCCGGGCAGCGGCTGCCTCGAAACGTAGATTCGCATGACCATCATCCTCTCGTGGCTCGATCCCGCGCGACATTTCGCGGGGCTCGATGCTGTAGTAGAGGTCTGGCCCGAGGCGGATTCGTTTTTCGATCGCCGATCTAGATTATTCTATTCGTGACCATGGATCGTGATGGAATGGCTCTGGTGTTAACGGAAGAGCCCAGTGTTTCCAGTCAGAACCATCCTGCGACGAGGGCACCGGACCCGTGGCCGCTCGTTCGCTCTCTCAACCACGAGAGCGGAGGCACGTTGGCGAGGGTGGGGACCCGCTCGGCTTCGCCGAGCCGGGGGCGGGACGTGACGTCCCGCCCGAAAGAAGCCCCATCGCGCCCGGCCCAAGCCGGGCGCGTGGCACATGATTTGATTCGCCTAGCGAATCAAATCATATGCCCCATCTTGGCCTTCTTGGTCCGCAGGTAGCGGACGTTCTCGTTGCGCGGCTCCGACACGATCGACTCGCGC
>CBFGLP010001032.1:0-3731 GCA_965649595.1 uncultured Myxococcales bacterium
AGCGGCTGCGCGAGCTCGGCTATCCCGTCGAGGCGCACACCGGTCCGACCGGCGGCTATCGCCTGCGGTCCGGCACGGCGATGCCGCCGCTGCTGCTCGACGACGACGAGGCCATCGCGGTCGCGCTCGCGCTGCGCACGGCTGCGGCCGGGACGATCGTGGGGATGGAGGAAGTCGCGGTGCGGACGCTGGCCAAGCTCGACCAGGTGCTGCCCGCCCGTCTGCGCCAGCGCGTGAACGGCCTGCACGACGCGATCGTGCCGCTCTACTTCGCGAAGGCCCGCGTGGAGCCGCGGCTGCTCTCGACGCTCGCGGGAGCGAGCCGCAACCTCGAGCGTGCGTCGTTTCGCTATGGTGACCGCGAGGGCCGAGTTGCGGAGCGAACGACGGAGCCGCACGGCCTCGTGTACGCGGGCTGGTGCTGGTACCTGGCGGCGTGGGACGAGGCGAGAGGCGACTGGCGGACCTTTCGTGTCGACCGCATCCACGGGGACGTCACGCTCGGGTCTCGCTTCGCTCCGCGGGAGGTGCCGTATGGCGACGTCGCAGCGTACGTATCGAACTCGGTCGCGTCTCGGCCCTACCCCTTTCGCGCTCGCGTGATCTTCCATGCACCGCGATCACGCATCGCCGAGCGCGTCCCGCCGCTGGCGGGTCACCTCGAAGCGATCGACGACCACCGCTGCGTGCTCGAGACCGGCAGCCATTCGCTCGACATGCTCGCGCTCCACATCGCGGCCGTGGGTGAGGACTTCGAGATCAGCGAGCCGCCCGAGCTCGTGGACACGATGCGACGACTGGCAGAGCGCCTCGCAGGTGTGTGACCGCAGCGGTGCTATCCCGGCTTGCCGAGCTGCTCGAGCAGCGCTCGAAAGTCTGCCGGTGGCGGCTCCTCGAAGCGCAGCGCCTGACCGGTGATCGGGTGGCGAAACCCGAGGCTCGCCGCGTGCAGCATCGTGCGCTCGGGTTGAATCGATCGGGTCTCGAATTGGCGATCATAGACCCGGTCGCCGAGCAGCGGGTGGCTGTTCTCGGACATGTGGATGCGGATCTGGTGCTGGCGGCCGGTCTCGAGCCGACACGAGACCAGCGTGACCTCGCCCCAAGATCCAGGCAGGCGCTGCTCGACATGAACCTTGGTAATCGCCTGCTTGGCAGACGTGGGCGGGTTGGGCCCGCGCCACGAGCCGCGCCGACCATCGCCGCGATCGGGGATCAGCCATGTGTCGTAGACGGCGGCCTCGGCCCGGCCCCAGACCAGCGCGATGTAGCGGCGCTCGATCGTGTGGGCGCGAAACTGGTTGGCGAGGCCCTTGCGAGCAGCGTCGGTCCGGGCAAATACGAGCACGCCGCTGGTGTCCTTGTCGAGGCGCTGCACGACGCCGAGCCGCTCGAACTCGCGGCGCTTGTCGGCCCCAGGCCGGGCCCCGCGCCCGCGCGGATACTGCTCGGTCAGCGCTTTTCGGGTTCGCTCGAACAGGGTGTCGCGCTCGTCCTCGGCGTCGAAGGGGACGGTCAGCAGACCGGCCGGCTTGCGCACGACGACGACGTCGTGATCGACGTAGATCAGGCCATCGGGCTCGACCGAGGGCGCCTTGCGACGCCGAGCCCTCGGCTCGACCTCGACCTTGGCGCCCGCCCGGACCCGGGTCGCAGAGTCCAAGTGCAGCTCGCCGTCGAGCTTGACCTTGCCCGCGCCGACGAGCTCGCGCGCCTTCGACCACGAGATGCCCTCGTAGAGCTCGCGCACGACTGCAGCGAGGGTCGCCCCGTGCTGGTCCTTGCCGATCACGACGCTGCGCGCAGTCTCGTCCATGGGCCGTGCGTACCCATTTTCTTGGCCCAGGCAAAGCCGCGCCCTCAGCGGTCCATCGGCGACCAGCGGCGCTCGATCGGAGACTTCTCCCCCTGAAGTCGCTCGACCAGCGAGATTCCGAACTCGGGCCGGTAGGTCGCAACCCAAACGAGCACGGTCGACGCCACGATCAGCCACCCAACAAAGTAAACACGCGCGATCTTTCGCCAGTCAGGCCGTCGCAGCTGCGTCAATCGTCGCACGAGCTCGTCGTCATCGAGGGCAGCGGCCTCTTCCCTCGTACGCGCCAGACCGAGACTCGGTAGCACGGTGCCGAGCAGCTCGGCACGAATCGGCTCGATCGCTGCCAGATTGATGCGGCGGTCGCTAGCCGAAAGTCGCGGCAGCTCGGCCAAGATCGTCGGCAGCTGATAGGCGAAATGTGCGATGAAGCCAGACAGCCCCGTCGCGGTCGCGAGCAAGTTGACGATCAAGTAGAACGGCTCCATCACGCGGACGACCAAGATCAGGAACAGATAGGTCGCCAGGAACAGGAGGCTCGTGACGGTCACGGCGCGGCCCCACCTCCGTCGCGCATGCTGCTCACGCTCGTGCGCGGCACGTCGACGGGCAACGGCTACGGGTGAGACGGTCGTCGCCAGCGGAGCGGCGACTCGGACCGTCGCGTCTGTTGCGTCGGACATTGGGCCGCAACATAGCAGCCCGTGGCCGGTGTAGAGCGGTCACCCCCGCAGGCAAGTGAGGCACGACCGTGGTATACGCGCCCGCGAGGTGACGCATGCGCCACGCTGACCTGACCTTCGCGCTCGCGATAACCATCCTCGCGTGCAGCTCGTGCGGGCCCGATGCGCCGGACACCGACGCGACGATCTCGAAGATCGAGGTCCACTCGGAGATCGTCGGCGAAACGTACGTGCTCGAGATCGCGGTGCCCCCCGACGCCGAGGGACCGCTGCCGGCCGTGTTCGTGCTCGACGGCGACAGCCTGTTCGAGGCCGCGGCGGGCTACGAGGCGCAGCTACGGCACGAACGGGGCACCGAGCCAACGATCGTGGTTGGCGTTGGCTACGGCTACCGCAACCCCTACAAGGCCCCTTGCAACGAGGGCCGCTGGCGCGACCTCACCTTGGTCCCTGATAAGTGTCATACGGGCGAGGCCCCGCTCTTCGTCGAGGCGCTGATCACCGAGCTGATCCCCGCGGTCGAGGCAGTAGCACCGATCGATCCGTCCCGACGCGTGCTCGCCGGGCACTCGCTCGGCGGTCGCACGACGCTGTGGACCATGCTGCAGCATGCGAACGACGGGACGTTCGTCGGTTACATCGCGGCCGACGGCGCCTCGCCGGAGGTGTTCGACGTGCTGGTCGAGACGCAGGAGACTGCGACCGACATGCCGGTCGCGCTCTACAACCTATACGGCGGGCTCGTCTCGCTCGGCGGGCTCGCGTTCTTCGAGGAGTACAACGCCCGCCTGCGCGCCGCCGACTATCCGGGGCTCGTGCTCGAGACCTCGAACCCGCGGAACGAGGATCATCTAGACACGCAGACGACGATGTTCAGCGAGGGGCTGCGGTGGATGCTGGAGGAGGGCCTGTGATCCTCGCACCGATCCTCTCCGCCGCGCTGATGCTCGCGCCCAAAGGCCCGATCGACAAAGCTCCGGTCGACAGCCCACGCGACGCGTTCCAGCTCGACGCAATCGGGGCAGTCGGCCTGTTCCCGGTCGACGGCGGCGTCGGCCTGTGGCCCCGGTGGGCGCGCACGGTGTGGAGCACACGCCGCGCCGAGGGGGCGGTCGTGCTCGGTGCCTACGCGATGGGCCGCTACACTCGATGGGCGCGCGATCCCTGGGCCGCCCGACCCTACGAGATCGACGGCCTCGAGCAGCGCTATCAGCTGGTGGCGACCGTCGGTC
>CBFGLP010001033.1:0-13678 GCA_965649595.1 uncultured Myxococcales bacterium
GGCCTGCGCACGCTCGCGATCAACGAGGGCGTGGAGATCGGCGCCGGTGCGGGCGGCAAGGCCAAGACCAGCTTCCAGGTGATCGGCATCGCGATGGTGCTGCTCTACTACCCCTACCTCGCGCCGATCGGTGGGTGGATCCGCTTCTACGAGCTCGGGCTGTTGCTCCTCTATGTCTCGGCCGTGCTCTCGGTCTGGAGCGCGGTCACCTACACGGCCGACTTCATGCGCGTGCTCGGCCAGATCCGGGTGCCCGACGAGGGCTCCGAGAGCGACGCCGAGCCCGACGCGGGAACTGAGCCGTGACGCTGACCGAGCAGGCGCTCGCGGCCCTCGAGCGCGGCCCCGCGACCCGGCTCTGCTGGCTCGACGGAGGCGGGCGCTCGCGCAGCCTGCTTGGCGAGGACCCGATCCACGAGGTCGCGGGCGACGAGCTCGAGCTGATCGACGAGGTCGAGGCTCGCTGGCGGGCGCAGCCCGAGCGGCCGTGGATCGGCTGGATCTCCTACGATCTCGGCGCAGCGGCCCTGCTCGGTCGCGCGCCGCGAGAGCTGGCCTTTCCGCACCTCGTGCTGCGGCAGTTCGAGCGGCTGGAAGTGGTCAGCCCCTCCGGCTTGGGCGTCGAGCCATGCGATCAGGCCCCGTCGGCCACGTCGCACGCTTGGCCGCTCGGCTCGTTGCAGGCCCGGGTCGATCCGGCGCGCTATCACCAGCAGGTCGCCACGATCCAGCGCCACATTGCCGCTGGTGACACCTATCAGGTCAACCTCTCGCAGCGATTCTCGGCGAGCTGGGCCGAGCTCGACACGCCGCTGTGGCAGCGAATCGCCGCGGTCGCTCGACGGCTGCGCACGAGCACGCCGGCGACGATGGGCGCGGTGTTGGTCGTCGACGATCAGCGGGCGATCGTGTCCAACTCGCCGGAGACCCTGCTCGAGGTCCAGCTCGGCGCGGGCGAGCGAGGGCTCGCCCTGGCTCGCTCATGGCCGATCAAGGGCACGCGCCCCCGCTACGTCGACGCCGCGCTCGACCTCGCGGCGGCCGCCGAGCTGCGCGCGAGCGCCAAGGATCGGGCCGAGCACGTCATGATCGTCGACTTGGTCCGCAACGACCTCGGTCGGCTCGCGCTGCCAGGGACGGTCCGGGCGCCCAGCGAGCCCGCGCTGGTCAGCCTGCCCACCGTCCATCACCTCGTCAGCGAGGTCTCGTGCACGCTCGAGCCCGGCTGGACCCTGCGCGAGCTGCTGGCGGCGTTGTTCCCGGGTGGCAGCATCACCGGCGCGCCCAAGCGACGGACCGTCGAGCTGATCGACGCGATCGAAGCCGAGCCGCGAGGGATCTACTGCGGCGCGATCGTGCTGCTCGAGCCGACCGGGCTGCGCATGAGCATTCCGATCCGCACCGGGCTGCTCGACGCCCACGGGCTCGAGCTGCGCAGCGGCGGCGGAATCGTGATCGACAGCGACCCCGAGGCGGAGCGGCTGGAGACGCTGGCGAAGGCGCGGGCGTTCGACGTGGAGCCGCTCGGGGTCCGCTAGCCCGAGAGCGAAGGTCGGGCTCGCAGGACCCAGGACGACTGGCAGAGAAGCGCGCCCGAGCGCGCAGGCGCCTTCGCGCCGCGAGCCGGGATCTAGCGCGTCCGAGCAGCCCTTGGTTTGCGGCCATCGGATCGAGCGGGCTACCATCGCCCTCGAACCAGCACCGTCTCTCGAGCCTGACGAGCGCGACGTGAAACACGACATCCCCCACAACCTCGACCCCGACCTCGCCAAGCTCGCCGCACGCAAGGCCGCGGAGGCCTACGGCAAGCGCTTCGCCGAGTATGATTATCGTGCCCGCTGGGTCACGCCCGAGCGCGTCGAGCTTGGCTTCTCGGTCATGGGCAAGCGGCTCGAGGGGGTGATGACGGTTCACCCCAAGCGGCTCGAGCTCGAGATGGACGTGCCCTTCATGTTCCGCGTGTTCCAAGGCAAGGCGATCCAGATCATCGAGAAGGAAGCCAGGCAGTGGCTGGAGCGGGCGCGCCGGGGCGAGCTCGACGAGAGCACGCCGGTGTGACGTCATCTCGCGCGGTCGACTCGGGGGCCGGGTCGGTCGTCCACGCCGAGGGGATGGTCCTTTGACCATCCCCTGTTCTGTGGTCCCATTCCGTTGGAGTGCCGCAATCGCTGGACATTCAGATGATATATGTATTTAGGCCAACAGGCTGACCTTTGGCTCAGCATGGTTTCGCGAATCGTGGCCTCATTGCCTGGAATGTGACCGGATCCACCTACTAAACAGTGACGCAGCGCAATGAATCTATGGGATCATTCGCTCGTCACAATACACTTGGAAGTATGTTTCGACGCATTCAATCGATGATCGTGCTCTCGATGGGACTCTTCGGATGTGATGGCGGCATGGAATCGCCCAACGAGGCATTGCCGCTGGAGAGCACTCAGGCCAGCTGCCCCGAGTCCAGCCTTTGCCCATCGACTATCCAGACCTCCGAGCCAGCCGACCCGCAAGAGCAAGCCCAACACGGGGGCAAGGGGAAGGGGAAGGGCAAGGGGAAGGGCAAGGGCGGGAAGAAGCCGATCTACCCGGGCGAGGACTGGCAAACCGGTAATCCCGAGGACCACGGTCTCTCGCGCCAAGGCCTCGAGGATCTCGCCGAGGTTGCCGATCAGTACAACAGCAGCTGCCTGGTGGTCGTTCACGAGGGGGTGCTGGTCGGCGAGTGGTACTGGGATGGCTACGGGCCGGAGGTCGATCTGCCCGACGCGCTCTCGACCACCAAATCGGTAGTGAGCGCAATGATTGGAATGGCGCAGAAGCAAGGCCTGATCGACATTGATGACCCCGCGTCCGACTACATCCCGCAGTGGCAGGGGACCGCCAGCGAGGACGTCTCGGTGCTCGATCTGATGGTCCACACCTCGGGGCGTGAGTGGAGCTTCTCGGTCGACTACGGGCTCGGCTCCGCGTTCGATCAGACCGATTACTCGCTGGCGCTCGGCCAGGCGAACGAGCCCGGTGTCTACTGGCAGTTCGCAAACACCAACCATCAGGCGCTCGAGGCCGTGCTCGAGGCCGCGCTCGGCGGTGACATCGAGGACTACGCCCAGGCCGAGCTGTTCGAGCCGCTCGGCATGAGCGTCGCGATGAACCGCGACAGCGCCGGCAACCCGCTGATCTATCGTGGCCTCTCGGCCTCGTGCCGCGACCTCGCCCGCTTCGGCCTCCTCTACCTGCGCGAGGGCAAGTGGGAGGGCAAGCAGCTGGTGCCCAAGGCATGGGTGAAGGACTCGATCGAGCCTGCGACCGAGCTAAACGACGCGTATGGCTACATGTGGTGGCTCAACCATGAGGGCCACGTCATCGAGCCCTCCCTGCCCGAGCGGGTCGAGTACGACGGACGCTTCATCCCGAGCGCACCCGAGAGCGTCTACGCGGCGTTCGGCGCGTTCGCTCAGATGGTCGTGATCGACCCCGACGACGGCTACGTGCTCGTGCGCCTCGCGGACGTGTTCGAGCCCGAGGACTTTCTCGGCAAGTCCAAAATCCAGGCGATCTGGGACGCCTTCGAAGCCGCCAAGCTCTGACCGAGTGGAACGACGAAGGGCATCGACCGTGACGGTCGATGCCCTTTGCGCGAGCGGGGTGGTCGGGCCTTCGCTACGCGACCCCTTCGGGCACCGTGTCGTTGCCGGGCTCGCCCGCGACGGCTGGCTGGGTCTCGTTTCCGTGCCGATGCAGGTAGATCAACAACAGCCCGACCCCGCACACGAGCGCCGAGTCGGCGACGTTGAAGATCGGCCAGTACTTCTCTTTTTCGTAGTTGAGATAGACCTGCAGGAAGTCGACGACGCCGTGGCGGAGGACCTTCTCGTTGTTGATCCAGACCTCCATCGTGCGAAAGAAGCGATCGTGCAGATTACCCGCCGCGCCGGCGGAGATCAGCCCGACGGCGATGAACCCGTAGGCCTTGCGGGTCGGCATCTTCCAGGCCAGCCAGGCCATGTAGAAGAGCGCGAGGAAGGTGACGACGATGAAGAACGAGCGCGCCCACGACTCGTCGCGCAGGAAGCTGAACGCGGACCCGGTGTTGAAGCCAAACTTGAGGTAGAAGACCTCGTCGATGACCGGCACGGCCGGTTGACCGCGAAGGTGCTCCCACGCCCACGCCTTGCTCCACAGGTCCAGCGCCAGGGCCAGCACGAACACGATCCCGACCAGCACGAGTCGCTTGGTGCGGGAGGGCTCGCTCGAGGACGGGGAGAGGGACGACTCCGCGGGGCTCATGAGCCGGCGAGCCTAGCCGAAGCGTCACGCGGGAACAACGCGCGGCGACCTCTGCCCGGACTCATGGGGGAGGTGGCGCTGCTGGCCCCAAGATCGCGCCGGCGTGCCGAGCGAGGTAGAGCACGAACACGCTGACGCCCATGACCAAGCACGTGTCGGCGACGTTGAACGCTGGCCAGCGTTCGTCTGCGCCCAGGTGGATCACGATGAAGTCGACCACGCCATGGCGGGGCAGATCGGCCCAATAGTGGTTGCGCAGCATCGCCTCGCCGACCTCGCGCGGATGCTCGATCAGCGCCCAAAAGGGCAGGTGGTCGTGAAAGCGCAAGCGCACGAGATCGACACGCGCGAGCCGATCGATCAGGTTGCCGATCGCTCCGCCGGCCATCAGCGCGAGCCCGACGAAGCCATACCCGAACGCGGTCGGCATCCGACGCAGCAACCAGGCCATGTAGAGCAGCGCTGCGAAGCAGCTGGCGATGAACACCGGTCGCGCCGCGGGTGTGTCGGCGAGCATCCCGAACGCCGAGCCAGGGTTGAACGAGTACTCGAGCTCGAGCAGGTCGCTCAGCAAGACCTCGGGTGGACCTCCGCGAAGCGTGGCGACTGCCCACTGCTTGGTCGCCTGATCGAGCCCAACCGCCGCGCTGACGATCAGCGCCACCAGGATCAGTCGACGCGCGCGGCTGGGGGGCTCGGACACGGACGCGCGAGCATAGACACGCCTCGTTGGCTTGGCAATCCAGCAAGGCTACTCGTGCGCGGGCCCTCGATCGCGAGGACCCGCTCGAGCCACTCACTCCACGGTCAACTGATATGCGGCCCCGGTGTGGAAGAAGGGCTGACCCTGCTCGTCGCAGAGCGAGCCACCGAACTTGAGCGTGTGCTGGCCAGGCTCGAGCGGCGCGAGCAGGGCCCAGTAGCCATCTGCGACCCCGAGCGGGCGTAGGCCCTCGGGTTGGCCGAGCAGATTATCGGCTGGGACCTCGTAGGCGAAGCCCTCGCTGGTGGTCCGCAGGCTGCTCGGATCGTCGAGCAGCGGCGCCCCGTCGAGCTCGACGTAGAGCTCGCAGCCGGCGTCGAGCAAGGGGTCCAGCATCGCGAGCAGCTCCTCCTCGGTGTAGTCTTCACCTGCGCCGTTGGTCGCGAAGGCGTTGAGCAGCGGGAAGAACAGCGCGGTATCGCGGGGAATCGTGCACTCGCGCTCCACGACGCCACCGTTGGTCCCGACCAGGAACCACATCCCATCGGCTTGATTGACGGCACATTGCGCGCCGGTCGAATCATTGATCGGGTTGTCTGGCGTCGGAATCTCCAACAGCCATTGCCACCATTCCTCGACGGCCTCTCGGTAGAGGTGGGCCGTCGCCGGGTGATCGGGCTCGATGAGCGGCGGGACGTCGCAGGCGGTCAGGCAGGTCAGGGCCGCGAGGCCCATTAGGGTCACGAAAGGTGTTGTGTTCGACATGTTTCCACTCCCTTCACGAGGCGGAGCTCATCGCTCCGCCATCCATCGCGTCGGTGTTGCTCAGTGATCCGACGCGCCGGGGTGGACGGTCAGCATCCAAAACCGATCCGAGCCGCGTCGAACACTACGCCATCGCTGCAGGCCTCGGATGCCGCGTCTGCAACTCCTGCGCGGGCTAGGAGCCCAATTGGCGGCGATACTGAGTCGGTGAACAAGAATGCTCACTCGCGTTCACCAGCCCAAAACGCGACGACCGAATTCAGCCCCCGTGGGGCTGACGAAGATCAATTCGTAGGGCGCGTCGAGCCGAGCGGGGACGCGCCGGAGCCGATCGGCGAGCTGCCTCGCCTCGCGCGCCTGCGCGAGGCGCTGCTCGACGCGCCCTACGGACTGTGCACCCAGAAGGCCGAGCTGCTGACCGACGCGCTCGACCGGATCGCTCCGCTGCCCGCGACCACCCGCGTGCTCGGCCCCGTGCACCTCGCGTCGATGCAGCGGACGCTCGAGCAGAGCCTCGCCAGCGGCGAGCCTGCCAAGCCCTGGCAGCTGCGGGTCAACCGAGCGCTGCAAGGCATGTGGTTGAAGCTCGACGAGCGGCGCTCTGACCAGCCGCCCGTGCTGGTGTTCGCCAAGGCGCTAGTAGAAATTCTCGCGCGGGTCGAGCTGCGCGTATATCCGGACGAGCTGCTGGTCGGTAACCCGACCCGCCATCGGATCGGCGCCGCCCTGCACCCAGACTACGGTGCCCAGATGCTGCTGCCCGAGCTCGATCAGCTGAGCACGCGGCCGGTCAATCCGCTGGCGATCACGCCGGAGCAGATCGCCGGCTTGCGCGAGCGGATCTTCCCGCGCTGGTTCACTCGCTCGATCATGAGCCGCGCGCCGCTCTTGGCCAGCGACCCGAACCTCCAGAACGAGCTGACCTCGGGGCGCCGGATGGTGCTGACGCAGTTCGCCGGGATCGCCCACGTGACGCCCGACTTCCCGCGGATCCTCGAGCGTGGCTTCATCGGCATCCTCGCCGACCTGCGTGCGGCTCGCGACCAGGCGCGCACGCCCAACCAACGCGACTTCTATCGGGCGGGCGAGCTCGTGGCCGAGGCGGTGATTGGGCTCGGTCGACGGATGAGCGAGACCGTCGCCCGGGCGGCCGAGCGCACCAGCGATCCCCAACGGGCAAGCGAGCTGCGCGAGCTCGCGGACATCTGCGCTCGGGTCCCCGCGAACCCGGCCCGCAGCTTTCACGAGGCGCTGCAGAGCATCGTGCTGACCTGGATGGCCCTGCACCAAGAGAGCTTCCAGCACGGCATCTCGCTCGGTCGCGTCGATCAGTACCTGTGGCCTTACTACCAGCGCGATCGGGCAGAGGGGCGAATCGATCGTACCCGCGCCGTCGAGCTGCTCGGCTGCTTGTTGGGCAAGGCGGCGGAGCAGCTGCCGCTCTTCAACGGGCTGGCGACGGAGTACTTCTCTGGGCTCTCGTCAGCCTCTGGCCTGACCCTCGGCGGGGTCGACGAGCAGGGCCGCGACGCGAGCAACGAGCTGACCGAGCTGGTCCTGCTCGCCTACGATCGCATGCGGCTGCGCCAGCCCAACCTCCACCTTCGCTTGCACGAGGGCTCGCCGCAGCGGCTGCGTTGGCTGGCCGCCGAGCTGATCGGCAAAGGCGGCGGGATGCCGGCGCTGTTCAACGACGCCGCCGTGATCCCGGCGATCGTCGAGCTCGGCGTGCCCGAGGCGATCGCCCGCGACTACTCGATCGTCGGCTGCGTCGAGTGGGGGGTCCCTTATCGCTCGTTTCCGGCCGCTGGCGCCGGGTTCATCTCGCTTCCGGCCGCGCTCGACGAGGCGCTGCACGAGCTCGCGCGCGAGCCCGCAGACACGCTGACGATGGAGCGGGTCTGGCAGCGCTTCGACACACATCTGCAGGACCTGGTCGAGGCGGCGCTGCGCGGCAACGATGCGATCGAAGTCGCCCACGCTCGCTGGCGGCCGACGCCGCTCTTGTCCGTGTGCGTTCGCGGATGCATCGAGGCTGGCGCCGACGTGACCGAGGGCGGCGCGGAGATCGACTCGACCGGAGTTCAGGCGGTCGGGCTCGCCGACGTGGCCGACTCGCTCGTGGCGATCGAGCAGCTGGTGTTCGAGCGAAGCGCGATCTCGCTGGCCGAGCTGATCCGCTCGTGCGACGCCAACTTCGCCGGTGTCGAGGGCGAGATCCTGCGTCAGCGCTTGCTGACGAAGGTGCCCAAGTACGGACAGGATCGCGGCAGGCCCGAGTGGTGGGCGAGCAAGGTCGTGCAGCGCTACTGTGAGCTCGTGCGTGCGCACGAGCACCCACGCGGCGGCGTGTATGCGCCAGGGCTCTGGACGATGACCACCCACGCCGGCTTCGGAGCGCGGCTCGGCGCATTGCCGAGCGGGCGCAAGCGTGGGGCGCCCTTGGCCAACGGCGCGTCGCCATCCAACGGCAGCGACACGCGTGGACCCACCGCTTCGCTGCTCTCGGTCGCTCGCGTCGCAACCGCTCGGATCGGTAACGGCCTGGCGCTCAACGAGACGCTCGATCGCCAGTTTGTTCGTACCGGTGGACCGACGTTGATCGACGGGCTGACCGGTGGCTACTTTGCGATCGGCGGGATGCAGGTGCAGTACAACGTGTTCGACGTCGAAGAGCTGCTCGACGCCAAGCTGCACCCCGAGCGGCACCGCGGCCTGGTCGTGCGGATCTCGGGCTACTCGGCCTACTTCGCCGATCTCAGCGCGGCGATGCAGGACGAGATCATCGCGCGCGAGCTGCACGGCTGCGCGATCGATCGACGGGACCGGCTCGAGGGAGGACAGGCGTGAGCGAGGCGTCCGAGCACCCCGATCGCGCGATCGTGTTCGACGTGCAGCGAGCCTGCGTGCACGACGGGCCGGGCCTGCGCACGGTCGTGTTCTTCAAGGGCTGCTCGCTCGCGTGCGTGTGGTGCCAGAACCCGGAGGGGCGGCGACACGCGCCGGAGCTGGCCTACTACGAGAACCGCTGCGTGCCCGGCTGCTCGCTGTGTGTCGATGTCTGCCCCGAGCTCGCGCTGCGCGAGCAGATGCACGATCGTGTCGACTGGTCTCGCTGCACGCACTGTGGTCTGTGCGAGTCGGTCTGCCCGAGCGGGGCGCTGACGATGGTCGGCCGAGCGATGAGCGCGGACGAGCTGCTCGCGGAGGTCTCGGCCGATGCTCCCTTCTATGCGGCCACCGGGGGTGGAATCACGCTCTCGGGCGGCGAGCCGATCCTGCACGCCGCGTTCCTGCGCCGCTTCCTGCCCGCGGCCAAGCGAGCCGGCCTGCACGTGGCGATCGAGACCGGCGGCAATTACCCCTTCGAACTGCTCGAGCCGCTGTTGCCCGAGATTGATCTGATCTTGTTCGACGTGAAGGCCGGAACGAGCACACGGCATCACTCGCTGACCGGGCACGGCAACGAGCGGGTGCTAGCGAACCTGCGTCGCTTGATCGAGCTTCGCAAGCAGGGGGGAGACTTCGACCTGGAGGTCCGCATGCCGGTGATCCCCACGCTCAACGCGACGGACGAATCGGTCGACGAGATCGCCGCTTGCTTGCGAGCGCTGGGTGTCGATCACTTGACCCTGCTCCCCTACAACGCGATGTGGGAGGCCAAGCTGCCGCACCTCGCCAGCGAGCAGGCGCCGCTCGGGATTCGACCGCAGCCAGGACTCGAGGACGCGTTGGTGGAGCGCTTCGGTGGGCACGGGATCGTCGCCCGAGCGCAGGGGTGAGCCGCGCGTCAGCCTTTGTCGTCGTCGGGCGAGACCGTCGGCCGCAGCAGATCGAACAACGCTGGCCTCCGCCGGCTCGGCCACTCTTCGGACGTCTTGCCGAGCGCTCGACGGCCGCGAGACACCCGCTGATCCATCGCCTGCCGCGAGAGCCCGTCGAGCGCCAGGGGGTGCTTGGCCTGAAGCTCGACCAGCTCGATCCGCTCTTCGCCGAGCAACCCGGCGAGCGCGTTCTCCAGCAGCACCGATTCGGTCAGTCGAAGCTCGCGCAAGGCCGCCCGCAGGCGCGCACGCATGCGGAGGGTCTCGCGTTGCTCTTCGCCCACCATCCGTAGCGCGGCCGCCCGATCGGCGGCGTCGCGAGCGAGCGCGAGGCTGCCAGCCGCGAGCATGACCGGCATCGGTCGGACATCCTCACTGGCCAGCGCTGGCTCCCGCAGCAGCGCCTCGACCTCGGTCCACGCGATCTCGTCGACGGCCTCCTCGTCACCGCCCAGCGACTCGAACTCGGTCGAGCTCCACGCGGTCACCAAGAGGTGCAGACGGATCGACTCGAAGAGCAGCAGCTCGGCCAGCGCCGCCTGGATCTGCGCTGGCCCATCGCCAGCTCCGCCAGGATCGCCTCCGTGAGCGTGGGTGAAGAGATCGTCGTGAAGGCTGGAGAGCGAGCTCGGTGTCGTGGCCGGAGTCGGCTCGCTTGGAGTGGATGAGCCCGCCACTTCGGCCACCCAGGGCGCGAGCTCGCGGGGGATCTCGATCAGCAGCGCGTCGCGCAGCCCTCGGTGGAACGCGACCAGTCGTGGGTATCGCTCCTCGTCGTTGGCCGCGGCGCTCAGCGGGACGCCCCGCTGTCGCGCGTCGAGGGCCTCCCCGGCGACCTGCTCGAGCTCGGCTTGCAGCTCGGCGAGGTCGACGTCTGCCTCACTCGAACCTGGGCTCGGGAGTGCGCGCACGACGGTGGACGTGATCGACGGGTCGTCCATGAGCTGACTGGGGCTTATTAAGTCCGCGAGCGCGAGGCGCAAGACCTGCGATGACCGAACCCGGTCGCGGAACAAGAGTACCCCGGGGTCGGGTACGAATACGAGTCGGGTATGGTTGCACCCACTCGGATTCTTCCCGCGGATTGGAGGGCCGCCGGAGCCCCGTGGACCGGACGGGCCGCGGAAGCCAGCGGAGCGAGCGCTGCTGGTCCGAAGACCACAGTCAGTCCCCGTGGGACTGATGAAGACAGTCAACCCGTCAGACGCACGCGCAGGCGCTTCTTGGGCCCAATCTGCAGGCGTAGCCCTTCGTCCCCAGACGCGGTTGCGCTGAGCATCATGCCGGGGTCGGTTACTGGCTCGCCCGCGATCTTCACCGCGCCGGCCTTGATTCGCTCGCGAGCGTCGCGCTTGGACTTGAAGCCCGCGACGGCCTCATGAACCACGAGATCGACCAAGCTGATCTCCGCGACCGCGATCTCGATGCAAGGCAGCGCGCTCCAGTCCTCGCCCTGGCCGAACGCCTGCGCGCTAGCCTTGCGCGCCTGCTCGGCTGCCTCCTCGCCATGCAGCAGGCGGGTGGCCTCGTAGGCGAGCACCGCCTTGGCGTCGTTGAGCTCGCGGCCGCGCTTGCTGGTCAGCTCGGCGATCTGCTCGAGCGGCAGGTCGGTGTAGAGCCGCAGTCGCTGGGCGACGTCGTCGTCCTGCGTGCTGATCCAGAACTGGTAGTAGTCGAAGGGCGAGAAGAGCGAGCCGTCGAGCCAGACGGCCCCCTTGAGGGTCTTGCCCATCTTGGTCCCGTCGGCGTTGGTCAAGAGCGGGAAGGTCCAGCAGTAGGCGCTGTCCTGCGCCTCGCCCTCGTCCTCGACTGGTTGCCCCTCGTCAGACTCTGCCTGGACCCGGCGGATCAGCTCGACGCCCGCGATGATGTTGCCCCACTGATCCGAGCCACCGACCTGCAGGATGCAGCCGTGCTCGCGGAACAGGTGGAGGAAGTCGTAGGCCTGGACGAGCTGATAGTTGAACTCGAGGAAGCTGAGCGGCTGCTCGCGATCGAGCCGGTCGCGGTAGGTCTTGGCCGCGATCATTCGGTTGACCGTGAAGTGCCGGCCGACGTTGCGCAGGAACTCGATGTAGCCGATCCGCATCAGCCAGTCGGCGTTGTCGACCATGATCGCGTCGTTGGCCTCGCCGCTATCGAAGTGCAGCAGGCGATCGAACTGCTTGCGCAGGCGCGCGACGTTGTCGCTCACCTGGCTCTCGTCGAGCAGCTTGCGGGTCTCGGTGCGCCCGGTCGGATCACCGATCCGCCCCGTCGCGCCGCCGACCACGACGATCGGGCGATGACCGTGCTGCTGCAGCAAGCGCATCGCCATGATCACCAGCAGGTTGCCGACGTGCATCGACTTCGCGGTCGGATCGAAGCCCGAGTAATAGGTGACCATCCCCGCGTTGAAGGCGGCGTCGAGGCCCGGGAGGTCGGAGACCTGCTCGAGGAAGCCGCGCTCGATCAGCGCGCGCAGGGCCGGCGAGGTGACGGTCGGGTGCTCGGGCATGGGGGCGGGAGGATAGATCACCTGCTAGCCCTCGAGCGAGGCTAGCTCGATCTCGTGCTCGGCGATCGCGGTCTCGAGCGCCTGGAGCCGCGCCTCGACCTTGGCCCGATAGCGGCGGCGGAGATCCTTCTCGCGGAACAGCTCGTCGGCGATCTGCATCGCTACCAGCAAGGCCATGCGCTGCAGCGAGTAGGAGCGGCGTCCGTCGGTCAGCTCGCGCAGGTGAGCGTCGACGTAGTCGGCCAGCTCCTGCACGTAAGCCGGGCCCTCGTCGCTGCGGATCGAGAGGGTCTGCCCGGCGATCTCGACGCTGACGGACTGCTTCACGGCGCGGAGCATACACAGGCGCATCGGCGCGGGGCAGGGCAGGGTGAGAACGGCGCTCGCGGTCGAGATCCGTGGCGGGCTCGCCGAGCGCCGGTCGCGAGCGGGCCGGTCTCGGTGCTCGCGGTCGGCGGGCCGGGCCGCCGCCGAGGGCGTGAATCGTCGCGGACGCGAGCACCGAGCTCGAGCCGCGGCGGCAGGACGAGGACGAGCCCGGGGGCTGGGTGACTTCGGGGGCCATACGCGCATGGTCACAGCGGGCATGTATGCCTGGTGGGGATTCCAATAGATGAATGTATTGAATGAATGGAGGGAATGTATTGCTAATATAATGTTGCGACGATGCATATGTTCTGGGTTGGCCCGGCATGGCGTCCGCGAATCACAGTCTCCAGTTTTGCTCACGTGCTCGAATGATCGCATTCGCTTGCCTTTTTCCCTCCGACGAGATCTTTTGAGGACATCGCATTGGAGCTCGTGATGCCATCGAGTCTGCACGAAGGTTTCGTCACCATTCTCCGCACCGAGCGAGGGGCTAGCATCAAGCTGGCTAACGCGATCGGAGTCCCCTTGCTCGTCCCTGCCTCGCAATGGAAGCACGTCGACGGCGAGGTCTCCGACCCCGGCGGTTCGGGACGCACGTTCCGCACGGACGTCGCTCTGGTGGCATTCGCCAAGCAAGGCGAGCGAGACGTTGCCCTGGAGGCTCTGCATTTCGAGCCGCAGCTGCGTCGGGATCCCAGCAAGTCGCAGTCGATCCCGATCTACCGCATCGGACTGCGCTCGCGGCATGGTTGTCCGAGCTGGGGCGTGTTGCTCAGCCCGTCCAACGGCGTCGTGAAATGGGCACGAGATGAGTTGTTCCCGCGCGAGCCCGACCTTCGTCCATTCATCGTCGGCCGCGATCGGATAGCTCCCGTGCTCGACCTCGACGAAGCACGCGCGGATCCTGCCTGGGCAGCTCTCACCGCAGCCTTGCATGCTCGTGGCAGGCATGCGTGCAGGGCTGCCGAAGTTGCCTTGCGGGCGGCCTTCGAGCTTCCTCCTGGTCGACGCGAATGCTATATCCAGCTCGTTCTGGCGGGCCTCACGGAGAAGAAGATGCAACAGGTACGCAAGGAACTCCCCCCCGAGCTCGACGAGCCGATCAGCGCGTATGAGCGCGGCGGTCACTCCTTCCGGCGCGGCCGCGAAGAAGGCCGCGAAGAAGGCCGCGAAGAAGGCCGCGAAGAAGGCCGCGAACAAGGCCTCGAACAAGGTGCGATCGAGACTCGCCGA
>CBFGLP010001034.1:0-3570 GCA_965649595.1 uncultured Myxococcales bacterium
CACCGGTAAAGCCCGGCAGCTTTTTCATCTCCTCGATCTCATGCAGGATCGACTCGTGTGAGCGATTCTGGATGATTCGACCTTCGTGCTCGGTGATCGAGCAAAACGAGCAGCCGCCAAAGCAGCCGCGCATCGTCATCACCGAGGTCTTGATCATCTCGAAGGCGGGGATCTTGGCGTCGCCGTAGCCGGGGTGCGGTCGCCGCTGGTAGGGCAGCTCGAACACGGCGTCCATCTCGGCCGAGCTCAGGGGCACCGGCGGCGGGTTGATCCACACCTCGCGATCGCCGTGGCGCTGGACCAGCACCCGACCGTTGTGCGGGTTCGCCTCTTGATGCAGCACGCGCGAGGCGTGGGCGTAGAGCACGTCGTCGTTGCGGACGGCCTCGAAGGCGGGCAGGCGCACGTAGGTCTGCTCGCGCGGGTGCGAGAGCGCCTTGCGGCGCAGCGTCACGAGCCCCGCGGGCTGATCGACCTCGCTCGAGTCGACCTCGACGAAGCCTGGCGGCGGCTCCTTGATCACGATCGCGGTGCCCCGCATGTCGCGGATCGCCTTGATGTCCTCGCCATCGGCAAGCCGGTGCGCGATGTCGACGATCGCCCGCTCGGCGTTGCCGTAGAGGAGGATGTCGGCCTTGCTGTCGATCAGGACTGAACGCCGGACCGTCTCGGACCAATAGTCGAAGTGGGCGATCCGGCGCAGGCTCGCCTCGATCCCGCCGATCACGATCGGGACCTCGCGGGCGGCCTCGCGGCAGCGCTGGGCATAGATGATCACCGCCCGATCGGGCCGCTTCCCGGCGATGCCGCCCGGCGTGTAGGCGTCGTCGGAGCGGCGCTTGCGATCCGAGGTGTAGTGGTTGACCAGCGAGTCCATGTTGCCGGCGCTGACGCCCCAAAACAGGTTGGGCACGCCGAGCGCAAGGAAGGCCTCGGGGTCCTGCCAGTCGGGCTGCGCGAGGATGCCGACGCGAAAGCCCTGGTGCTCGAGCACGCGACCGATCACCGCCGCGCCGAAGCTGACGTGATCGATGTATGCGTCGCCGCTGACGATGATCACGTCGCAGGAGTCCCAGCCGAGCGCGTCCATCTCCTCGCGCGTGGTCGGCAGGAAGGGGGCGACGCCGAAGCGGCGGGCCCAGTGCTTGCGGCGCCCAAACAGGGGAGGCGCACTGGCGCGGTTCGTCTGCACGGCGGCAGGGTAGCCGAATGCCTCGCGCAGCCCAGCCCTGTGCAGCGCTCGGGAGCCACGGATCTGCCAAGCCGCGGTCCGCGAGCATCGAATCGAACCTGTCGGGTCTGCCTGGGGGAGCTTCGGCGCTGCGAGAGCGCCTCACTCGCCGGCGCGGCTCAGCGCGGCTCAGAGCTCGTTGGCCGCGAGCATCCGGGCGTTGTCGCGGAAGAACTGGATGTGATCGTAGCTCGGACCGGTGACGCCACCGATCTGTCCGATCTGGTCGATGTGGTCGGCCGGGATCAACCCGAGGAACTCGCCCCACTGCGCGCTGGCGTTGGGGACCAGCCCGTCGTTGGCACCGGCGACCGCGTAGATCGTCTGGTAGCTGAACAGCATGAGCGGATCGAGCGTGTCGGCGCAGCCGAGCCCGCCGATGCAGGTGTCGCCGGTCCAGCTCCAGTACTTTACCCGTGGGTCGTCGACGTAGACGAGGTTGAACTCGCCCTGCATGAAGGTCTCGCTGAGCGTGTAGAACGAGGCCTCGACGTCGGATTGTTGGTTCTGCGCCGCGCCGAGGAAGTTGAGCAAGAACACCATCACCTGCTCGCTCGGCCCGGGGATCAGGCCCAGCGCGATGTCGGTGAAGGGGGTGCCCTGGTGGGGCGTGCCGATCGTGATCACCGCGCCGACCCGATCACCAAGACCTCCGCCCGCCTCGGCGGCGGCGTAGCGCGAGTCGATGCCGCCTTGGCTGTGGCCGATCAGGTTGACCTTGCGCGCCCGCTGCCCGCTCAAGGTCTGCGCGACGAAGTCGGTCAGCTGCTCGCCGCGGACCTCGACGGCGTTGTAGGGGTCGAGGATCGGGATTGCGATCGGATAGCCGAGCTGCTCGAGATCATCGCGGACGTTGAAGTAGTAGGTCAGCGGCCCGATGTTCTCGAACCCGGTCCAGCCGTGAACCATCACGATCGGGAAGCGCGTGGTCTCGCGCGTGCACAGTCCGGTGCAGGTGAGCGAGAGATCGTAGGTCGACGCGAGCGAGGGATCGTCGGCCTCGATGATCAGCGCAAACTCGCCCGAGCGCGGCGAGAGGAACTCGAAGCTCGAGGGGCCGTCGAAGCTGCCGGTCGCGAGCGCGCCCGCGAAGCTCGGATCATCGGGGTAGGTGACCGCCGCGGTGATCGGCGCGCTCAGATCGATGGCGATCTCGAGCTGGACTCCCGCCGCCGCGGCGAGCCACCAGATGTGCCGCTCGCACGCGCCGAGCTTTACGGCGTGGATGGACTCACCGGTGTGCATGAGCTCGTGCTCGACGATCGTCGGCGAGGTCGGGTCGCAGGTGTTCTCCTGGCCCTCGTCACCCTGCATGCCGGTCCCGCTGTCCGACGCGGCCTCGTCATCGCCCATCGCTTCGTCAGCGTGCTCGCCCGCGTCGCCGACCTCGTCGGCGACCTCGTCTCCAAGGGGCGTCGAGTCGTCGCCGCAGGCGCTCACCGAGGCGGTCACGAACCCGAGCAGATACAGCTTCGACCATGAGCGGAGCGGAGCGCCAAGCACCCGGCAATTGTAGGAGAGCGCTGCTGGTGGAAGGAATGCCATCCATGCGGCACAATCGGGCACTACCCATGTCGAACGACGCAACGGACTGGAGCGTGAAGCTGCTGGCCCTCGTGGCGCTGACGGCTTGCGTGCCCACGAGCCGCGCCGAGTCGGAGCCAGTCGCGGCCGATCTGCCCAGCGTGACCGCGCCTGCACGGGAGCCCGAAGCGGGCCTCGAGCCGGACGCGTCTGGGCCCGAGCAGCAGCTACACGCGAGCGAGCCGGTGACCGAGACCGAACCGGTGATCGCCGACTCCAACATCGTCACCGACTTCATCGTCGACGCGGACGCGCAGCCAGGCTTGATCGAGTTCACCAACGGGCTCCCCCGCGAGGGCTCGCTCTGGGTCGGTCAGCTCGAGGGCAACGGTGGTCGGGACGTGCTCGTGTACATCCCGCCGGGCGCCCGCAACGACGCCGAGTTCCAGCTCGTCTTTCACTTTCACGGCACCTATAGCGAGCGCTTCCAAAAGCCGAGCGAGGGGCTCGACAAGCAGCAGTGGGTCGGCTGGGATCGGCTCGCTCAGACGATCGAGGCGGTCCGCGAGCTGCAAGGCGCCCGCGAGCACAATGTCGCGTTGATCTACCCGTTCAGCGCGGGCAAGCGGCTCGAGCCCGAGCACAAAGGGTGGAGCAACGACAAGTACGACCGCATGTGGATGCTGCCGGCATCGGACGCCTCGGGCACGATCCGCCAGGATTACCGCGACTCGTTCGACAAGCTGCACGAGGAGGTCGTGGCGCTGCTGCGCGACGAGCTCGGCGTGCACCCGAGCAAGCTGACCGGAAAGGTG
>CBFGLP010001035.1:0-4178 GCA_965649595.1 uncultured Myxococcales bacterium
CGGGCGGGGAGCTTCTTTCCGGGGATCTGATCGCTGCGGGGTCCTCTAGCCGTCGTGCGGATCCGACGCCTTCCAGATTTGTCAAAGTTCGATATTCGAACACCAGACCATTGACACTGGCACTAACCGTGCGATATTCTCTCTGCGAGGGCGACTCCCACGCCCCCTTCTCCGAGCAACGCACGATGACCATTGACTCGCAAGAACTCGGCCGTCGATTACGAGACGCGCGAAATAGTGCGGGTCTCTCGCAAGAGGCAGCCGCCGACCATCTTGGTCTGTCCCGGACGTCGCTGACCCAAATCGAGAACGGCAAACGCAGTGTCAGCGGCCTCGAGCTCGATCACTTGGCGCAGCTCTATGGCCGGGCGATTCAAGACTTCCTGCGGCCGGACTTCACGGCAGAGCAAGATCTTCACGCGTTCTTCCGCCTCAACCCCGAGTTCGAAGGCGGGGAAGAGCGCCTAGCCCTGCAAAAGTGCATCGCGTTGGCGCGCGAGATTTCACAGTTGGAGAAGCGGCTCGAGATCGCGGTCGAGCCCGGCGCCTGCTACGACATTGGCGCGCCACGCTCGCGGAGCGAGGCTATCGTTCAGGGGAATCGTGTTGCCGAGGAAGAACGTAGGCGGTTGGATCTCGGCGACGCCCCCATTATGCACTTGCGGGAGTTACTTGAGTCAGAGGGGATCCGGAGCGCTGCCCTCGCGCTCCCGAAGCATGTCTCGGGAGTGACGCTCTTCGGAGCCGAGGTAGGTCGGTTCGTCGTTGCCCAGGCGCAGGACAGTTATCTGCGTCAGCGCTTCTCGTTCGCTCACGAATATGCCCATGTTCTGATGGACAGTCGGGGGCCCGGTCGCGTCAGCCGGAAGCGTGAAGATGACAATATCGAGGTTCGGGCAAATGCTTTTGCGGCCTCGTTCTTGTTGCCCGAAGACGGCGTACGAGATCTCGTTGCCGGACTAGGAAGCGCTACCCCCATGCGAGGAGCTGTTCGGGTCTTCAATGGCGACGAAGGCGCAGACGCACCCATTCGTGACAGCCGCCCACACTCGGATGTCAACATGCTAGTCGTTGCGCATGTAGCTCATCACTTTGGTGTGAGCCGCTTAGCGGCGATATACCGAATGTACAATATTGGCTTATTCGATCGTGACCAACTCGAGCGGTTAGTCGAAGACGACAGCTCTGGCAAGGGCAATCGCATGGCCCACTTCCTCGGGCTGCCGGACGCCAAGGACCGATCGGAGCAATCTGCCTCGACTCGCCGGCTGCAGCTACTCGGCCTCGAGGCGCTTCGACGCGGTCTGATCTCCAAGCAAAAGTTCATCGAGTTGCTCACCCTCGCAGGGTTGTCCAGCGAGGACGCCGAGACCTTCGTTTGGGAAACGTGTGAAAACAATAGTGTTCATGAACCATCCAGCAACCTCAGCGACTTCGAGCGCGAGCCCTTCTAACCACAACAAGCCACCAATATTACAACGCATCACGGTGGACAGCAGCGTATTATTTAATTTCATGAACATCGACCGACTGGATCTACTCGGCCCCACCAACATGCTCCAGCCACTCCTCTGCGAGGAAGTCGAGTCTGAGGTAAAGCGGCCAAGCCAAAAAGCCAAACTCTTGCATGCGCTGACCGAAGGGATATTTCAGAAAACGGGATATTTATCCCCCGCTGAGCTCACGACTTTTACTGAGCTCCGGACCGATCTGGGGCTCGGCGAGTCTGCGGCGTTGGCAATAGCCATCCACCGCAACACAATGATCGCCTGCGATGACACGAGGGCCATTACCCGAGCAGAGGAGCACTCCGTGCCCAGCACGAGGGTGGCCACGACAGTACGCATCCTGTTACGGGCAATTCATGGCCAATTAATCACAGTTGCCGACGCTGACGCATATAAAGTCCAGCTCGAAGCCCATCGGTTCCGCATGAAGCTCAGGTCGTTCTCCGACCTCGTCCCCTAAGTCCAGGCAGCTCCGGCCGCTCCGGTCGAATATCCGTCCACACAAAATACGGTCGCGGCCCGAGTCGAGCTGACTCGGGCCGCGATGAGGGAGGTCGGGTTCACTTGCCGAGCAGCTCGGTCAGCGAGTACTCGCCCGCCGCGAACGCGGGCTCGCCGTTCTCGATGCAGGGATCGAGCTCCTTGCTCGGACCGAGCTCGAAGTTCTTCAGCTGCACGTTCGACACGATCAGCTTGCCATCGCGGAGCTCGAAGTCGGCCTTGTAGGAGATGTCGATCGGCAGCCCCTCGTGCTCGATCGGCTCCTCCAATCCTTCCTCGCCCTCCGGGAACTCCACCTCGCGCGAGTACGAGAGCTCGTGCGAGAGCGGCAGGGTGCACCAAGCCTCGGCGGCCTCCCGCGTGCAGACCAGCGAGGAGACCTCGTTCTCCGACTCGATCTCGTTGATACCCATGTCGCTGTCGGAGCGGCCCTTGTTCCAGTGCAAGAGCAGCTGCGGCTCGGTCGAGCCCGTCAGCACGACCTTGGTCTCGCTCGCAGCGAACGTGACCTCCTCGAAGATCCCAAACGCGCCCGGGTTGTAGGCCCAGGCGATCGCCTCGAACACGACCCAGCCGCTCGAGGTCTTCACGACCGGGAACCACACCACCTGGGACTCCATCTGGTTGCTCAGCTCGAGCACCCCCCAGCTCTCGTCGCCGGCTGGGGCCGCGACCAGCTCCCCAGAGCAACGCATCGGCTCATCGGGATCGTTGGCATAGTCGTCGCCCCGCTCGTCGATGATCAGCTTGCAGGCGGCGGCGAGATCCGCGACGCCGCTGCCGAGCTTGCCGAGCCCCCGCGGAGCCGGGGGCGGTGCGGCTTGACCGGCCAAGAGCGTGTCGAGCCGCTCCTTCGTGGTCTTGTTGTCCGGCCGCCGCTCGAGCGAGGTCTGGTAGTAGGTGATCGCGGCCTGGGTCTCGCTGCGGGCCTCGGCGACGCGGCCGAGGTTGTAGAGCAGCATGCCCGCGGTCTTGTCGTCCTGGACCGAGCGCAGCGCCTGCATGGTCGTCGCGTGGGCGTCGTCGAGCGCGTTGGCCTTGAACTGGGCCCAGCCCAGCTCGCCGAGCACGACGGCGTTGGTCGGCTCGATCTCGAGCGCCTCGCGGTACTTGGCCATTGCCTCGTCGAGCTTGCTGTCGCGGGTCAGCTTGCGGCCCTCGTCGAGCAGCTTCAGGTAGCGCTTGCGAAGATCGCGGGCCTGATCGGCCTCGAGCTTCTTCGCGGGCTTCGGCTTGGCCGCCGTCTTGGTCGTCGTCTTGGCCGCCCCCTTGTCTGCCTTCTTGCCGTCCGCGCCGGAGGTAGCCGAGGGCTCGGCCGCCTCGCCCGAGCTTGCGTTCGACTCGTCCTTGGGCTCGGCCGCCTTCGAGGTCTCGGCGGTCTTCTCGTTCGGCGCGGGGTTCGAGCGATCGCAAGCGAGCAGGAGCAGGGGTACGAGCAGGAGCGAGACGGGGCGCATGTCGACGCATCCTACGCCGCCCGCAATCCGACATCTTCCGTCGACGTCGCGGAGTGATCCCCGAGCGCGCACCCGAGAACGTGAGAAAGAGCCGACGCCTCCCCTTCGCATCCTTGCAAAGCTCGGCGACGGTGGCCGACACCCGGAGCGCCATGGCGATCCAACCCCACGAGCTGCCAGAGCCACCGCCCTGGTTCGACGAGATCGAGGACGGCCCAGCGCCCGACCTCGAGGCCCAGCCTGGCGCCCGCACGATCCGGCCCCAGGCCGCCGAAGCGCTGGTCCCTCTGCTGGCCGACGGCACGCTCGATCTCGACGGCGCGCTGCACCGCATCTTCGGCCACGCGCAGTTTCGGCCAGGTCAGCGCGAGTCGATCGTCACGTTGCTCGAGCAAGGACGGCTGCTCCTGGTCGCCCCGACCGGCGGCGGCAAGAGCCTGACCTACCAGCTGCCTGCCGCGCTGCTGCCGGGCACCACGTTGGTGATCTCCCCGCTGATCGCCCTGATGCACGACCAGGTCGCGAGCCTGCAGGCGTGTGGGGTGCCGGCCACCTTCTTGGCCTCGACGCTCGACGGCGACGAGGTCCGTCGGCGCATGCGAGACATCGCCGCGGGCGCCTACAAGCTGGTCTACGTCTCGCCCGAGCGGCTGACCTTCGCCGGCTTTCGCGGGTTGCTCTCGCGCGTGGAGGTCCCGCTGGTGGCGATCGA
>CBFGLP010001036.1:0-4969 GCA_965649595.1 uncultured Myxococcales bacterium
CTGCCGAGCTGATCAAGTACGCCTCCAACGGCTTCCTCGCCACCAAGATCTCGTTCATCAACGAGGTGGCGCAGATCTGCGAGGCCTGGGGCGCCAACGTCGAGGTGGTGGCCAAGGGCATGGGCCTCGACGACCGCATCGGCACCGCGTTCCTGCGTGCGGGGATGGGCTACGGCGGCTCGTGCTTCCCCAAGGACACCCGCGCGCTGATCCGGACCGCCCGCGAGTACGGCATCTCGATGTCGATCGTCGCCGCGGCCGATCGCATCAACGAGGCGCAGAAGCTGGTCCTGGTCCGCAAGGTCCGCGGGCACTTCGGCAAGGACATCAGCGGCAAGACCGTGGCGCTCTGGGGCCTCGCGTTCAAGCCCAACACCGACGACATCCGCGAGGCGCCAGCGCTCACGATCGTCCGCGCGCTCGCGGGCGACGGCGCGAAGCTGCGGCTGACCGATCCCGAGGCTGGACCCAACTTCATGGCTGCGCTCGGTGACTCGGCCCGCAACTTCCCGATCGAGTTCTTCAGCGATCCCTACGAGGCCGCGCGCGGGGCCGATGCCCTGGTCCTGACCACCGAGTGGCGGCAGTATCGGAGCCCCGACTTTGCCAAGCTGGCCGAAGTGATGCCCGGCCGCGCGCTCTTCGACGGGCGCAATCAATGGGAGCGCGACGAGGTAGTGGCGGCCGGGTTCTCCTACTCGGGCGTCGGTCGCTGAGCACAGACAATCCTCCGAACCTCGGTCGCCGAGACCAGCAAACCCGCGCTGACATGACCTCCAGGTCGGTCGGCGCGGCTCGTTTCAGGCTGAGCGCACGCCACCGCTCGATCCTTCGTGCATTCGCTCGTTCTCTCCCCAGTGAGCGGACGCGCTCGCTCGTGATCGCGAGAGGGAGCGATTGTCCCGGCCAGCCGAATCGTGTCACTCCCTTTGCGGTATTAGCGGGGAATTCGGCCGCTTTTGATCCTTTGGGCAGGCGCCGAGGGACCCCGACTCAGGGTAGGCTTTGCGCGTGATGGTAGCTCTAGCTTCTCGTTCGACTCGACTGTTTTCGCTCGCCATCCTCGCTCTGCCAGCTCTGCTCGCAGCCTGCTCCGACGACATCACGGAGGGCACGACCGACGAGGTCGGCGACACGGACAGCGAGACCGCTGCGAGCGAGACGGTCGGTGACGAGTCGGGTGAGTCGGGCATGGAAGAGATCGGTGAGACCACCGACGAGAGCAGCGACGACACCACGACCGAAGAAGACACCACCACCGAGGACGACACGACCACCGACGGGACCGAGACCGAGACCGGCGGCGAGGAGCTCGACTGCCTCGACGCCCAGTTCGCCAGCGGCATGTTCGCGGGCACCCAGTATGGTGGCTACGACTTCGTGATCGGCTCGCACTGCCTGGGCACCAACAACCAGGACATCACCGACATCGAGCGCGTGGTGTTCCTCGGCGACTCGGTGACCGTCGGCACCCCGCCCGCGACGCCCGACCAGTACTACCGCTCGATCCTGGCCGACGAGCTGGCGATGAAGTTCGGCCTCGACGCGCCGAACTTCTTGTGGAAGACCCCCGATCCGATCAACGGCGTCGCGCTCGTCGAGGAGGACGGCGACTTCGCGTCCTGCTCCGAGTGGGGCGCGCGGACCGACGACCTGCTGATGGGCGGCCAGCAGATCGCCAACTGCTTCGAGGGCGACGACTTCCAGAAGCGGACGCTCGTGATCATGACGATGGGCGGCAACGACCTCGCCGCGCTGGCCAAGGACGGGCTCGAGGGCGCGACCGAGGAGGCGCTGTGGGAGGACGTCGAGCTGTTCGTCCAGTACCAGCGCGAGGCGATGCACTGGTTCGTCGACGATCCGAACAAGTTCCCCAACGGCGTGTTCGTCGTCTACGCCAACCCCTACGAGTACACCGACGGCACCGGAGACCTGCTCTCGTGCCCGGCCTCGATCGCGGCCGGGTTCACGGCCAACTGGGACGATCCAGAGCTGCTCAAGTCGATGGTGCTCGAGGCCAGCAAGGGCTTCGCCGAGGTCGCCGAGGAGACCCAGGTCGACTTGGCGTTCCTGGGCGAGCTCTTCTGCGGGCGCGGGTTCAAGTCCGACGACCCGAGCACGCCCTGCTACCGCGGGCCCGGCGAGCCGACCTGGTTCGACCTGACCTGCATTCACCCGACCGCGGACGGGCACCAGGCGATCGCCGACATGTTCATGGCGGTCATCAACGAGTGATCAGGTCGCCGAGCCCGAGCCGCTGCCCTCGGGATCGGGCTTGCGCATGCCGGGGTCCGAGTCGGAGCTGCTCGGTATGAACTTTGGCCCGGGGCTCGGCTCCGCCGGCTTGGGCGGGCCGCCGGGCACCACCGGCAAGCCGTAGAGCGTCGAGGGCGATCCGCTCGCGGGCGCGGGCTCATCGACGACCGGCGAGGGCGGGGCAGGGCGGTCCGACGGGACCGGCGGCAAGCCGTGGGCGGTCGTCTTGCGCGGCGCAGCGAGGGGGCGCAGCTCGAACGTCTCTACTTCGCCGGCTTGCGGGACCGATCCGTCGGGCATCGCCCCGGGCGGCAGAGCGAGCGGCGGCCGCTCGTGTTCCGCTCGCTCGGGCGCAGGCACGTGCACCGTCACGCTCGGCTGCGAGGGCGGGACCGGCTCGGCGTTCGGGAGGTGCCCGTCGGGCATCGCCTCCTCCGGTGGCGTGGGCCCGCGCGCGGCCGCGACCGCCTGGGCGAACGCACCCGCGATCACGTACGAGCCCTTGCCCTCGCGCACGCGCCGGAACCCGATCGAGAAGAGCGCGATCGTGGTGACCACCGCCGCGAACACCAGCGTCGGCAGCCGCTCGGTGCCGGTGATCCCGAGCTGCACGGGCAAGGTCGCGAGCACGCCCGCCGCGAGCCCGCGCGGCAGCGCGATGATCACCAGCTTGCGCTGGTCCTCGGTGAACGCGGGCGGCTTGGCGACCAGCCAGGCCGCGGGGATCCGGGCGACCAGCAACGCGAGCCCGATCAGGGCGCCGACCAGCAGCAGCCACCAGGGCGGCGCGAGCAGGAGCCCGATGTACGAGAAGAAGAACGCCTTGACGATGAAGTTCGCCTGCGTGTGGACGGTGACGATCGAGTCGTCGAGCGCGAGCGGCTTGTCGCCGAGCGAGAAGCCGACCAGCTTCATCAGCGGCTCGGCGTTGCCGACCATCACCGCGAAGGTCAGCACCGCCATCGCCGAGCTGCCGCCGAAGTTGTCGACCAGCGCATACAGGAAGAGCATCGCGGCGAACGTGATCGGGTAGCCATAGACGTTGCCGGCCAAGAAGCGCAGGACCGGGAACCAGCACCAGCCCAGCACGACCCCGGCTCCGAGGCCCACGCCGAACGCCTTGGCGAGCGTGCCGATCGCACTGTCCGCGACCGACTCGCCCGACTTCACGATGCTCATCATCGCGACCGCCACGACCACGCACAGCGCGTCGCCGAGCGCCGACTCGAGCGAGAGCAGGCTCGACACCTTGGGGTGGACGCGGCTCAGCTCCATCGAGGGCATGAAGATCAGCGAGCTGGTCCCGCCGAGGATCGCCCCGACCATCAGGCTGTGCCCGAAGGTCCAGCTCTCGGACAAGAGCCCGGTCCACGCCGCGAGCTGCACGATGATCGCTACCACCAGCGTGCTGGTCAGGAAGCTCGCGAGCGCGAGCGCGGTCGCGCGCGGGGCCAGCTTGACCAGCTCGTGCACGACGATCTTCCGCCCGCCCTCGAACAGCACCACGATCAGCGTCAGGGCCGAGAACAGCGGCATCACGCCGTCCAGCGTGGCCGGGTCGATCAGACCGAAGCTCCGGGCCAGCACGCCCGCCAGAATCAGCCAGACCACGTCGGGGACCCGCGTGCGCGGGAACAGCATCTCGCCGCCGGCCCCGAGCAGGAACAGGCCGCCGATCATCACGAGGTAGAGGCCGACGTCGTTCATGTCCGCGAGGGACGGTACCGCAGGGGGCTCGGCGACGCGACCAGCCCGAGGTCTTGGTCGGCTCTCCGAGCGACCACGCTCGAGGGCCCTTCGATGACCAAGCGTTCGTGCACGCAACTCACCTCGCGCCTCTTAGAGCGTGGATGACAAGCGCGCCGTGACCGGCGATGCTTCGCGCCGTGCCAGCCGCCCGCTCGGCGCCCGCTCGGTCGCTCCACCGCATCCTGTTCGAGGCGTGGTTACCCCTCGCTACGGCGTTCGTTGGATCGCTCGCGCTGCCTTCCCTCGTCCACGCCGAAGGTCCGCCGAGCCCCGAGGACCAGCTGGTCCCGCCCAAGCTGATCGCCCCGGTCAGCGTCACGTACCCCGAGTCGCTGCTCGAGCGCGAGGCACCGCCCGCCGGCACGGTGATCGTCGAGTACGTGGTCGGCACCGACGGCAAGACCAAGGAGCTCGAGGTCTTGCAGTCGGTCGACCCGGAGCTCGACGAGGTCGTGGTCGCTGCGGTGGCCAAGCTCGAGTACGCGCCCGCGACCTATCAGGGCGAGCCCGTCGAGGTCGTGCTCTCGATCGGCATCGAGCTCGGCCCGCCGACCCCGATCGAGCCGGATCCCGAGCCCGAGCCGGACGGAGGCGAAGGCGAGCTGAGCGAGGGTGAGGGCGACGGCCCTGCCGAGCCCGGCCCGGACGAGGCCACCGATGGTCCCGTGCGCATTCGTGGCCGCGTGCGCGAGGCTGGTCAGCGGACGCCGGTCGAGAACGCGACGGTGCTCGCCGTCCCGGCCCCGCCCGACTGGCCGCTCGGACAAGTCCGAGGCAAGCGCTACGAGGACCCCGAAGAGCCGGCCTGGCAGGTCCAGACCACCACCGACGCCGAGGGTCGCTTCGAGCTGCGCGGCATCCCGAGCGGTCGCGTGCGCCTGATCGTGCTGACCACCGGGTTCGAGCGGCTCGACTACATCGAGGAGCTACCCGACAACTCGATCCTCGAGCTCGAGTACTTCGA
>CBFGLP010001037.1:0-2626 GCA_965649595.1 uncultured Myxococcales bacterium
CCTGGAACCACACCTTCTTCTGGAACTGCCTCAAGCCCAACGGCGGCGGTCAGCCGACCGGCGACGTCGCCGACGCGATCAACCGCTCGTTCGGCGACTACGCCAAGTTCCGCGACCAATTCAGCGCCGCCTGTGCCAATCAGTTCGGCTCGGGCTGGGGCTGGCTGATCAAGAACGGCGACAAGCTCGAGATCATCAGCACCGCCAACGCCGACACGCCGCTCAAGCACGGCAAGACCGCCCTGCTGACGATCGACGTGTGGGAGCACGCGTACTACATCGACTACCGCAATGATCGGCCCAAGTTCATTGCGACGATCCTCGACAACCTGGTCAACTGGGACTTCGTCGCCGCGAACCTGCGCGGGTGATGCGGCCACGTTGATCCTCGAGGTCCCGCTCGGCCTCGGTCGAGCGGGGCTTCGTGTTTGTGCGATCTGAGCTCAGCCGAGGCTCACGCGGCCGTGCGGGGTCATCTCGCCGCGCAGGCGGATCGGCCCGCGCCGGTTGTCGCTGGCGAGGCGCGCGGAGATCTCGAAGGTCAGCAGCATCGGATCGTCGCTCTCGACCAGGCGCACGTGGACATTGTCGAGCCGGGGCTCGTACTCGACGATCGTCGCTCGGATGCTGCGTTGCATGATCTGCGCCGCGAATGGGAAATTGTGGAGGACGTCGACGAGGTCGATCACGCCGAAGCCGGGTGCAGTGAGGGCGTCACCGAGGCGAGTGTTGAGCAGGACCTGGAGATTGGCGACGATCGACTGGACCTCGTCGGTATCGCCGGTCGACTCGCCACAGATACGAGCAAGGACTCCTCGAGCGGGCATGATGGCTGTTCCCGCCCGAGGCATTTGCGATGAGCATGCCAACGCGAGCAAAATTGCGTCATTGGATAATCGATCGACTCATCGTCGAGAACGTGCAAACACATACCCATTGACGCCGCCGGGCGGGCCAATGAACATTCCCTCGTGAAGAACTTCCGCAGCCGCTTCGAAGCGATGGTCTCGGCCCTCCGCGCGCACCCGCAGGTCGAGGTCTACGAGGTCGTGATCAACCCGCCCGCGAGCGAGGCGGCGCTGCGCGAGGCCGAAGAGGAGATCGGCATGGCGCTACCGGCGGACATGCGCAGCTTCTATGCTGCCCACGACGGAGTGTTCCTCGAGTGGGGTCTGCGCGGCCGCAAGTACGACTACCAGACCCAGCCCTTCGACTATCCCGACTACGGCCAGCCGCCAGGCTGCATCAACTTGCTGAGTGTTGCCCAGGCGATGTCGCGCAGTTGGCAGGCCGAGTACCACGTCAACGAGATCCAGCCAGAGCACCAGATCCTGCTGTTCGGGGCCGTCGTCGATCCACCGCCGCCAGTCGGCTCGGTCTGCATCGACAATTTTTCCAAATACAACCATGCCGACCTGGTCCTCGGCCCCGAGCCGGTCGTGGTCGTGTCGACCGATCACGGCGCCGACATGGACTCGTCGGACTTCGTATCGTTCTCGACTTACCTGGACCTGACCCTCGCTATCTACGGGGCCAACCGCTACGAGCATGGGCTCGGCATCGGCTGGTCGCGCAAGCCCAAGCGGGTCGACGCGTGGATCCAGCGGCCGACGCTCGACGAGCTGATCGCTCGGATGATCGAAGACGAGTAGCTCCGCGATCAAACGTTGCGCGCCAACAACGAGAAGCTCCGACCGTCCCACGCGAGCACGTTGGCGGTCGCGTTGCGCAGCTTGAACTCGGGCCAGCGCTTCAGAGGAATATCGAGCGCTCGGCACAAGAACGCGGCCTGGGCCATCTGGTGAGTGACGATCCCGAGCACCTGCCCGCCCGCAGACTCGCGGACCACTTGCGCTACCGCAGGATGGACCCGCTCCGCCAGCGCTCGCATGCTCTCGCCGCCCGGAACGGTCACGTCGGTGGGATCCCGCTGCCAGGCACGGAAGAACTCCGGGTAGAGCGGGAGCGTCTCGCCGATGTCGCGGCCGTCGAGCTCGCCTTGATCGAGCTCGCGCAGCCCGTCGATCACGACCGGCTCGGCGATCGCCCGGGCGGTCTCGAGCGCGCGGCGAAGCGGTGACGCGTAGATGCGCGCGAGCTGACCTTGCATGCGCTGGCCGAGCGCCGCGGCCTGCTCGAGGCCCCGCTCGTCGAGCGGCGGATCCGAGCGCGAGCCACAAAAGCGCTTGCTCGCGTTGGACTCGGTCTGCGCGTGGCGGATCAGCAGGACCGCTACTCCGCCGTGCGCCGTGATGCGTCGCCAGATTGGCTCGGACACGGCCCGGTTGTACCAAGGCCCCCACCGAGCGCCGAGGCCATTAAAGACACGAGGCTCCACGATTGGAGCCTCGCACCCGGATCGCTCGCGCGACCCTACCCCCTTGGACCAAGGCTCCCGAGGTCGCGGCGGACCTCGGCGAACCATGCAGAATCACTTGACCATGCAGAACTCCTCGTAATCAATCAGCTCGATCTCCTCCGGGTGCTTGGAGCAGACCCGGCACTCGGGATCGCGGCGCAGCTTCATCGTGCGGAACTTGGTGCCCAGCGCGTCGAGGACCAAGAGCCGACCCGAGAGCGTCTCGCCGATCCCGAGGATGATCTTGAGCGCCTCGTTGGCCTGCAG
>CBFGLP010001038.1:0-2485 GCA_965649595.1 uncultured Myxococcales bacterium
TGCACATCGCCCCGGAGACGAACCAAGCCCCCCTCTGGGGGGCCAATCGGACGTCTACGGGGCGATGTGCATTTTGCGATCCGCTGTGCGCTCCTGGTTGCCTGGTTCGATTGGCGCGGAGGGACGTGCGGGCATGCGAAGGGGGCCTTGGCCGTTACGGCGAGCGGCTTTGAAGCTGCTCGCGCACAGATGGCCTCGGCCCCTTCGGGCTTGGTCAGAGATGTGGGGTTGGGGCGGCTCGAAGGACTCAGCCGTCGGCGTACACGGCTTCTTCCTTCTCCTGCGCTTCCTTGCACTGGATGCACAGGGGCGCCTCGGGACGGGCTTCGAGGCGCTTGAGCGAGATCGGCTCGTCGCAGTCCTCGCAGACGCCGTAGGTGCCGTCTTCGATCTTGCGCAGGGCGTGCTCGATCTTGCTCATGAGGTGGCGTTCGCGGCCGCGCAAACGGAACGAGAAGGCCTGCATGTACTCGCTGGACGCCTGGTCGACCTCGTCGAAGCGGTCATCGGGCGAGAGGACCATCTCGTGGGTGAGGGTCTCGTTGGCCTGGTCGAACAGCCGCTTGCGCTTCTCTTCGAGGAGCTCCTTGAATTTTTTCTGGAGCTCGGGGCTGAGGGGAGAGGAGGACATTAGATCGCGTCCTTTCGACTGCCCCGCGCTTTGCGGGAGCGGGAGAGTATCCCAGTGCACGGCGCGCGCACAAGGGAAATGGGGTGGGGGAGACTAAGCCTGGTCGGCCGTCTGGCAAGGGCCGGACTTCACACCTGGGGATCTCGTCAGGCAGCGTTCGTTCATTCGGGACGCTCGCCCTGTCTCTCGCGCTGGTGACTGACGGCGGCTTGCCCGGTCGACCCGTGCAATAGCCTCGATATGCCGCAACCAAGAGCCCTACGGGAGTTTGCGATCGACTCCCACGGGCCTCGACGCACGATGCTCATGGACTAGTTGACTGTGATCCCACCTTACCCTACCGTTTCGCGGCTGATCCCCCGACCGGGAGGACTTCGACGGATGTCCAGCTCCGATAAGCGCAAGCAGAGCCTCTACTTCCCTGAAGATATGCTGAAGGAGATTCAGCACGAGGCCGCGCGACAGGACCGCTCGCTGTCGTGGATCGTCCAGAAGGCGTGGAAGTTGGCGCGACGGGAGATCATGAAATTCCCGAGCGTCAACGACATCGAGGACGACGGCGAGGACGACATCCGCGGCAAAGAGGAGTGAGCGCCGACTGGTTCGAGTCGGGCCCACTCCGATTCGGATGTCAGCTCGGCGTGGCTGGCGATCGTGGATGATCTCGATCGTTTGGTGACGACGCAGCCGCGGCCCAATCTCGGACTCGCCTCCATCAGCCTCAGGAGCCGAGCTCGTCACCGTCAGGCCCGTAGATCGAAATTGGGACGACGGTGAGACAGGCCAGGGCTACACCGTGGGCGTGAGCGACTCGCAGCAGGGCGGGCCTTCGGATCCGCCGCCCGCGACCGATGAGGGCGGGCCGTCGCGCCCGCGCGTGCGCAGGCGTTGGCTCGTGCGAGGTGACGGCGCGCGGATCTACGTGCGCGTGCTAGGGCCGGCCGAGAGCGAGGAGCCAGCGCTGCTGATCTTGGATGGGATCGGCTGCGCTGGCTGGGCCTTTCGTCGGATCGCGCCGCGCATCGCTCGGCGGCGTCGCGTGGTGCTGATGCACTACCGTGGCCACGGTCGCTCGCCGACACCGCCGCGACCCTGGCACCTCGGCATGCACACGCTCGCCGACGACGCGGCTGCGGCCTGCGACGCGGTGGGTGTCGATCGCGTGGTGGCGCTCGGGTTCTCGATGGGCTTTCAGGTCGCGCTCGAGTTCTATCGCCGACACCGCGAGCGAACGGCTGGGCTGATCTCGCTCGCGGGTCCGTCCGGAAAGCCGCTCGCCTCGTTTCGGCGCACCAACGCGTTCGCGTTCGTGCTGCCCTTCGCGGTCGCGGCCACCCGCGTCGCTCGCCAGATGAGCACGCGCGTGTGGCAATCGGTGCTGCCGAGCCGCCGCGCGATCGACTTCGGCCTGCGCTTCGAGGTCAACCGCGAGCGGATCGACGGCCTCGACTTCGAGCTCTATCTGCGCGGCATGGCAGACATCAACCCGGAACTGTTCGCGGTGATGCTCGAGCAGGCTCACCGCCACTGCGCCGATGATCTGTTGCCGCGGATCCGCGTGCCCACGCTGGTGGTCGCGGGCGCGCGTGACGAGTTCGTGCCGCTGCCGCGGCTGCGCGACATGGCCTTCGCGATCCCCGGCGCTCGCTGGGAGGTGCTCGAGGATGCAACGCACGCGCTCCCGGCCGAGTACCCCGAAGAGCTGAGCGAGCGCATCGCGGCGTTCATCGACGAAGTGGGCTCCCTTGGCCCCCCGCATGGGTCGTGCACTTAGCCACGCACGGCCGCTTCGCGGCCGCGAGGTCGCTAGCGACCTCGGTGGGCTGGTTCCGGGTTCGCGGTCGTTTGTCTGGC
>CBFGLP010001039.1:0-4350 GCA_965649595.1 uncultured Myxococcales bacterium
CGACCGAGTTCGGGCCCTACCAGCTCAACGTGCAAAAGGTCTGAGTTTGATGGAGGGAACGTCGCCGTTCCTTTACCCTACCGAAGGGGGCTCCTCCGATCGGGCGAAGCTCGTCTACTCGGCTGCGGCGACCAGCGGAACGTAGCGGCCGGCGCCATCCAAGTGCAGCGCGGTGGGATCGTTCGGGTCGAGCCCGGCCCGACGCATCGGGGTCTTGAGCGGGCGGAACCCGTCGGTCAGCGGGAGCCAATCGCGGCGCAGCACGAAGCGCGGTCGCTGCTCTGGACGCAGCTCTGCGACCGCCGCGGCCAGCTGCTCGGGCGTCGGAGATCCGACCACCGCAGCGACGACGATCTGTGCGCGTTCATGGCTCTCGCCGCTGGCCAGCGAGCTCGCGGGCAGCTGCGCTTGCTCGAGCCCGTACACGACCACCAGTCGAACACCCGGGACCCGATAGAGCGCGTCCTCGATCTCGCGCGAGGCAACCCACCCATGCGGACCGCGGATCAGGTGCTCGGTGCGATCGATCAGCCAATAGTCGCCTTCGGCGTCGCGCCGCACGATGTCGCCGGTCACGAACCATGAGTCGTCGCGGGTGAACACGCTGCGCCGGACGACGTCGGCCACGCGCCCGTCCTCACCCGCATGCGTCCGCCGCTCGTGCGCGCCCGCGTGCGTGCGATCCATGCGAGCGATCAGCAAGCCAGCCTCGTCGACCCGACACCGCCGGGCGAAGCCCTGCGCGTCACGGACGAAGTCGTCCGCGTCGAAGTCATAGGCGACGACCGCCAGCTCGTTGCTGCCCGGCAACGGTCGCCCGAGCGAGCCGGGCTTGTTGCCGACGTTGGCGAGCACCAGCTTGCCCTCGGTCGAGGCATAGAACTCGCGGATCGAGAGCGGCCCGAGCCGCTCCTGCAAGCGCCGCCACAGATCGGGCCGCATTCCCGAGCCGGCGATCAGCCGCAGCGGGTGGTTGCCCTCGGCCGGCGAGCGCGGAGCATCGACGAGCGCTCGGCACATCTCACCGGCGTGGAAGAGCACGGTCGCGCCGGTCCGGCGGATCTCGGTCCAAAACCCGTGCGCGTCCGCGTCGCGCCCCGGCTGCAAGCGCGCGGTCCCGGTCGGTGCGAGCGCGAGTCGAGCCCCGCCGACCAGCGCCCCGCCGACCGTCACGAGCATGCCCGCGGGGTGATGCAGCGGGAGCATGCAAAAGACCGTGTCGCGGCTCGACAGCAAGCAGGTGGCTGCTGCGCCGTAGGCCGAGACCGCCCAGCGCCCGTGGCTGATCCACGACTCGCGCGCGGGCGCCCACGCGCGCGCGGTGACGATCACCAACGCTAGGTCACCCGCTCGGCCTGGGTTGGGCACATACCACGCCGGCAGCTCGACGTCGCTCGGATCGATCGCTTCCAAATCGACGACCTCGGCAGGCCAAGCCCGACGCCGCCCGCGAGCCCCCTGCCCGCCCCGCTCGTCGGCTGGTCCACCACCGAGCACCAGCACGCGCTCGTGCACGGCCTCGCGGCGAGCCTGCTCGGTCCACACCGCGAGCGCGTCGCCGACGTTGGGCGGATCGCAGATCAGCGCAGCCAAGCGAGCGTCGGCGATCGCCCGACGGATTGCCTCCCGCTGAGCCTCGAGCTCGGTGGAGGAGTCCACCGCGGCCTCACCAAGCTCGCGCGGGACCGGCTTGAAGAGGACTGCCACGCCACCGAGCCGAGCGATCGCGGTGACCAAGGACAGGTAGCTCGGCCGGCCCTCCATCAGCACGCCGATCCGCTGACCAGATCGCAGCCCGCTGGCGATCAGCCCGCGCACGATCGCGTCGACTCGCCGGTCCGCGTCGGCATACGAGAACGCCCGCCCACGCCAGAGAAAGAACGTGCGCTCGGGGTGACGCGCCGCCTTGGCCGAGAGCTCGAGCCCGAGGTTGATCCGCGTGTCGGCGCCGAGCTGCTCGAGCGTGCGCAGGCGCGGGAGCTGGTAGCGGAAGTCGTCGAAGCTCTCGCCCAGCTCGCGGCCGGTCCGCTCGACCCGGTCGAGCAGGTTGCCGACCATCCCACCGAGCACGTCGACGATCGGATCGAAGTCGGCCTCGACGTCGAGCGCCTCGACCTCGTCCCACTCGCGCCGCGCCCGTTCGGCCTGCGCCCGTACGCGCTCGGGATCCGGCAGCGCGCTCGGACGCGGACCGGCCTGCTCGCGCCAGCGAACCCACTGCACGACCGTCGGCCAGGTCTTGGTCATCGCGGTCGTGCCGACGACCAGCCCGAAGTGACCGACCGGCAGCGCGACCTCGAAGGTCTCGGCCTGCGGAGCCGCCTGCACGATCGGCCGGACCGAGGCCGCCCGCGCGATGTCGTCACGCTCGCCCACGAAGTAGAGGATCGGCATCGTCAGGTCGGCGAGCGTGACCGTGCGTCCGGCGATCACGAAGCCACCCGAGCTCAGGCGGTTGGCGACGATGAACTCGTCGATAAAGGTTCGCAGGGCCGGGCCCGGCCACGCGACGAAGCCCTCACCCGCGAGGAAGCGACGCCGACTCTCGCGCTTGATCAGCGCGTCGCGGTCGTGCAGCTTGCCGAGGAACTCGGAGATCTGCGCGAGCTCCTTGCGCAACGAGAGCAGCTTGAAGCCCGTCGAGGTCAGGAACCCGGGCAGCCCGTCGACCTGCTCGAGCGGCTTGGCGATCGCCTTGCGAGCCAGCCCGATCACTCGCGCCCCGATGTCCGCGTCGACGGCCGGGAGGTTGCGATGGATGTCGACGGGGCTACCGAAGGTGACTAGCGAAGCGATGTCCTGACCGCGCCGATAGGCGGCGGCCTGGTAGCAGAACATCCCCCCCTGGGAGTAGCCGACCAAGTGAACCGCATAGCCAGTCGCTGCGCGAATCCGGGAGATCGCGTCGTCGACGGCCAGCACGTGATCGTCGAGCGTGCGCTCGAGGCCGCCGTCCTCGCGCTCGGGGGCACCGAAGTCCACCAGCCAGACGTCGAGCCCCGCTGCCGTCAGAGCGCAGACCGCCGAGATGTCGGGGGCGACGTCGTAGACCTCCGACGTCACCATCAGCGGTGGCACCAAGAGCAGCGGCGCGCGCAAGCGCTGGTCGTGCGCTCGTGCTGAGCTCTGGGTGGGTCGACCCTCCGAGTGGATCGAGGCGTAACGCCGCAGCCGGTAGTGGCGGCCTTCGTGTACGACCGCGTAGGGCGATCCCCACGGATCCCCTAGCCGCCCGAACTCGAGGATCTCCTTGGCGTTGGCAACGGAGGCGCGGAGGCGCCGAAGGCCGCCGCGGAGTCGCGAGCGGGACGAGTCGCTGGGTTTGGTCTCTGACATGCGCGGGCGCCGGGTTGCCTTCGGGAGGTGGCCTCAGAGTAGCTCCTACCACGGCCCACCTAAACTGCTCGTAGTGCCGGGGCAGATCGCCACAAACCATCGAGCATATGGCGGCAATCGGGGCTTTCATTCCCATACTGTGATGCTTTTTCCAGCGAATGTATGCCTAATCCCATGCACCCCGTAGAGCCGTGTAGGACAGCCAGTTAGACCCCCTTCCGCGCTACGGTGTACCGATTCCAGTATTCACAGAATCGCATGTGCGGTCGCAGCGACTCTAGTCACCGACGAGAGAATCGCTAAGATGAGCTCATGGCCGAGCGATTCAGCTTCGAAGGTAACCGAGACCTGCGCTGGTTCTCGGTCGGGGGCACGCTCATCACCTACCTGCGCGAGGACGTCGCGTTCGACGACGCGCTCTGGGATCGTTGGCTAGCCCGCCTCGAGGATCCCGTGATCGCGCGACTGATCCTCGCGTGTTGGGGCGCCGTTCAGCCGACCCACCAGCAGTGGCGCCGCGCGAACAAGATCATGCGCGCGCGTGACCTCGCGATCGCGTGCGTGACCGAGAGCCGACACAGCCTCGCGTTGGTCAAGGCGGCTTCGTGGGTCGGCACCCGCATCCAGGGGTTCGCGTGGAACCAGCTGAGCGATGCCTGCGACTTCGCGGGTGTGCCCGCCGATCAGCGGATCGAGATCAAGACCAAGCTCCCCGCATTGCGCGACGTGTTCGGCCGCATGGTCTCGGACGTCACCGTCGGCCAGCAGGCGCCTCGGACCTCGATCTTGGGCTTGGCCAGTGGGATTGGCTACTCGAGCGAGGAGATCCAAAAGAACCTCGACGAGCTGCAGGCACAGCTGCGAGCCTTGCGGAAGAACAAGGCTGGCACCGAGCCTGAGGCGCCAGAGGATGTCGCGGATCCCCGCGGCCGCACCTGACCCTGTACCACTGACGCACGAGAGGCCGAGCTCGATCGAGCTCGGCCTCTCGTGCGTCAGTGGTACAGGGTCAGG
>CBFGLP010001040.1:0-1690 GCA_965649595.1 uncultured Myxococcales bacterium
GCCGTTGCTGAGCAGCTCGACCTGCGCGGCTGGTGGCTGCGATGCGCCCGGCGGCAGCCACTGCAGCACCGCCTTGCCCACCTCCAACCCACCCTCGCGGATCGGCTCGTCACCCCACGAGCTGCCCGGGAACTCGATCGCGCTCGATATCTGCTTGCCACCGAGCACGATCGGCACCCGTGACCAGCGGCAGTGCTCGCGCAGCAGCTTGGCCTCCGTCACTCCCCCGACCACGCTGCGGAAGAACTCGACCACGAGGCCCGGCCGCAGCCGCTCCTTCACGTGGATCCGCACGCCCGGCTCGGCGCCCTCGATCACCGACAGCTCGTCCGTCCGTTCGGGTCGCAGCTCCAGCCGCGTGCCCTTGCCCTCAGGATCGACGCTCTCGATCCGCGCGAAGCGAGGGTTGAGCGCCATCGCCGAGTTGAGCGCGAACGCGACCTGCTGGAGCCCCCGCACGTGCCGACGGCTGGCCGCGTCGGCGAGCCCCTCGAGATCGACGAAGAGCGACGCCCACAGGTTCTCGAGCTGCGCATGGTCGAACGCCCGCGCGTCGCAGCGAAGCTCGACGTCGTCCGCGTCGAGCTCGAGCTCGATCCGGCTCGCGCCCGCGAGCACCAGCCCCTCGACCAAGAGCAGCACGTAGCGGTGCGGATCGGCGAGCTGATACTGACGCAGCTTCTCGCGCGCCTTCTCGGGATCGATCGTGAACCCGCCGACCGCCTCGACCGACCCCGCCGCGCGCAGCTGCTCGATCAGATCGCTCATGCGGCCCCTCCCGCGTGCTCGGCCATCCGACCGAGGCGCAGCTCATGGGTCAGCAACGCGAGCACCTCGTCGGTCTTCGCGTCGAGCTTGGTGCCCCCCTTGGCCCCTGGGGGGCCGCCTGAAACCAGGAAGAACGCCTTCACGGCGAAGTAAGCCGCGAGCTCCGGCTCGTGCTGAGCCAGGGCCGTCGCCGCACGGATCGTCGGGTGATCGGCGGCGAGCACCAACAGGCGCTCGCTGCTGAACAAGCCCGTGCCCAGCTCACCGCACTCGTGGATCGGTGTGGCCTCGCCCCAGCGCTTTTGCGTGATCGCTACCCGCTCGGCGATCACCGGATCGGCCGCGTCGAGGTGCCCCATCCGAACACCCGAGAGCTTCGCCTCCGCGCGCTCGAGCAAGCGGGCGACCGCGTCGAGCAGCGGCTGCCATCGCCGAGCCTCATCGACGTCGCGCGCTTCGACGGCCGTGCACCAGTGCGCGATCGGTCGTCGCTCGCGGGTCACCAACGCGAGCAGCTGCTCCCCCGCCACGCAGCCGTCCGGCAACCAAACCACCTTGGCGCCCTCGTGCTCGAGCCGATCGCTGGTCGCACTTCGCCGCCGCGCGACCACGACCGCGGCGTTGACCACCCCGACCAGCTCGCGGCTCTCGATCACCCGCCCGCTCGGCGACCGAAACAGCCCGCGCGGGCCCGCGGAGATCTCGTAGCGCGAGCTCGACAGGTGCCAGAGGACCGCACGCCAGCCGTACTCGAGCTCGGTGATCGCCTCTGCCGTCGGGCCGCTCGGATCGACGCTTCGCACCCGCTGATCGAGCAACCCGAACGCCGCCCTCGCCAGCGGTCCGCGGGCCAGCTCGTCGACCAAGCGCAGCAGGCTCTCATAGCTCTTTTCGCGGATCACGTCGTCGCGCGTGAGCGTGT
>CBFGLP010001041.1:0-20360 GCA_965649595.1 uncultured Myxococcales bacterium
CTGGCCGGCGAGCGCCCGCCTGCAGACGCACCGGACGACGCGCTCGAGCGGCACGACGAGCCCGCCCCCGAGCTCCCCCCTGCTGCGAGCGAGTGGGAGGCAGAGTCGCCCCTCGGCCCGGATGGGCCGACGAAGCCCTCGCTCAGCTCGACACGATCGAGGAAGAGCAGCGGAGCGACGCCCTCGTGCGCCAAGCGGAGCTGCTCCACGCGGGGGAGCGGCTCGTGCGAGAGCACGAAGAGCTTGGTCACCAGCACGGCCTGACCGCTCGCTCCGTCGGTCCCGACGTCGAGCGTGCTGCCCGGGTGGGGGCCAGCGACGCTGCCAGGGAAGCGCCCGTGCACGAGGAAGCGCCCACCCGCGAGCGCGTAGCTGATCGCAGGCTCGTCGTCCGGCTCGCGGGCGGTGGGCTCGTCGTCCGGTGGGTGCAGCCGCCGCGCGAAGTCGGGTGGGATGATGCCCGCGGCTTTGAAGCGGTCCAGCTGCGCCGGCGAAGCCGCGCGGAGAATGCCGGGATGCAGCGCGATCTGCTGGGCGACGTGCTCCAACCACCACGCATCGTCTCCCTGCTTCCACTCTCGTGCGACGCCGCGGAGCGAGAGCGTAAAGCGCAGCAGCCCTTTCTCGAGCGGGTTCGTGCTGTCGAGGAATGCCTCGAGCAGGTAGGCCTCGTAGTCGAGCGTGCGCAGGCTCTGCATCGCTCGGCTGAACACCAAGTGCGGCATCGGGGCGGCGATGAACTCCTGCTCGAGCAGGTACAGGAGCCGACGCCAGAGCTGATCGATGAGGGCCGGGAGGTCGCTGCTGCGAGGGTCGAGCGAGGGCTCGTCGAAGGGGGGCGCGAGCTCGGAGACGTCGAATTGGGCCTCGCCACCCGCTTCGATCAGTGCGCGAAAGGTCGGCCAGATCACCAGGCCCTGAATGTCGGGGAGCTCTTCGACGAGCCAGGGGATCGCCGCGGGACCGAGCGAGATGATCGCCAGGCCGGTGCGCGAGCTGGCCATCAGCGGCTTGCCGATCGATACGCCGGCACCCGAGTTTCCGTAGCCTTCGGTGAGCAGCAGGTGGCGCAGGCGGCTGATCAGGAGCCGACGGGGGGCTGGGTCGCGATCTGGATCTCGTTGCATCGAGGCTCACTGACTCTGGCGGGCGGCGGACGAAGGTGTCTCGATCGGAATCAAGCGCACCTGCTCTCCCTCGCCCAACGCTGGAATGCGGACATTGCCGGCTTGGTGATCGGAGCCTTGGAGCTTCCTGGTGTATTGGTCTTCCCAGCTGTCCCGGGGCGCCCGGTCATAGCCCTTGCCCAGGAAGTCGTCCAGGTGCGTGCTCTCGATCGGGTGGGTCCGCCGGATCTGCGGTGGATCGCCGCCGATGACCACGGCGAGGTAGGGCGTGGCGTTGCCCGAGACGTCTACGTCCGCCCGGAGCACCAGGGCTTGGCGATGAGACTCGGGATCGCCCAGGCGCGTGTTCAGCAGGAATTCGGGCAGCGGCATCGGGGTCTCCCACGCAGGCAATTCGTAATTCCCTTCGCGGAGCGTGGCCCCGAATTGCTTTGACGCTGCGTTGCCCTCGGTCGCCATCCACCGACCGCCGCCCTTGACCTCGCGCAAGACCAAGGATTGCCCGCGGTTGTAGAATTCGAAGTCGACCCGATTGCCGACCTCGTAGGCGGTCAGGCGGCTGCCATCGGGATACTCGACCGTGACGCGGTTCTTCCCGGTGGTGACGGTAGCGCCCGCGCTACCGTACTGCTGGTGCATCTGGCTGAATATTGCCCATTCGTGGTTCCCCTTGAGGATCGTCCCCGTTTGCCCGCTCGTGCGCAGATCCGTGATGACCCGCGGATCGGGCCGCGTGCCCGAGCCGGTTTGGCCACCGGTCGGTTCGCCCTGGGGCCGCGCCGGCACGTCGGTGCTCGGGGGCCGCAGACCTGGGATCGGGTGCGGGCCCAGGACCTGACCCAAGTCCGGGTGCGACATTCCGTGGAGCGGCCCTTGCCACAAAACCTCGCCGGTCTGGCTGCGAATCGTAATGTTGGAGCTGTAGACCGGGAGCTCGCCGAAGTAGCCCTCGAGCCGCGCACCGTGAATCTCGATCTCCACCCGTGGCCGCCCGCTGCCTGACGTGGCGTTGGCGATGCGGCCGCCCGGGAGCACCTCGAAGGGCGCAAACAAGTGGTGGGTCGTGAGGCCGTGCTGGGCGACAAACTCGAGATCGGCGGCCGAGGGCAGTAGCGCGGTGCTGTTGTGCCGATCCGCGAGCGCCTCGTGAATCGACATCTCCGAGCGCGGGCCCTCGCCGCCGCGCAGCCGATTCGTCGACGGGTGGCTGTGGGCGACCGCGCGGACGCCCGGAAAGTGGCTCCAATCGACGGCGCCGTGCTGACCGCGAATGACCACGAATTCGCCGGTTGGCAATTGGCCAATACCCCATTCGACCGAGGTCGGGCGGAACCCCTCGGGGAGCTCGCCGACGCCCAGCGCTCGCAGGGCGCCGCGGTTATCTTGCATGACGGATTGTAGGACCGCGCGCGCCTCGGCTTCGGTCGCCAGCGGGCGGCCGACCATCACGTTGCTCGACGAGGTCAGCGAGGCTGCGTCGTGAGTGATTCGCGGCGGCGCCTCAGGCTCGTCTGCTCGCGGGCGCGTCGGAGCCTCGGTCTCCTCCGGTGGCGGGCGCGTCGGAGCCTCGGGCTCGTCCGGTGGCGGGCGCGTCGGGGTCTCGGGCTCGTCTGCTCGCGGGCGAGTCGGGGTCTCGGGCTCGTCTGCTCGCGGGCGAGTCGGAGCCGCTCCGGCCTCATCGTTCGATCGTGGCGTGGTGGCGCCCCCGGCCTCGTCCGGCGCCGGTACCCGCGTCGGTGTTGGTGCGTCCGGCCCGGCTCGCGGTCCGAAGCGGCGGTTCATGTAGCCTTCGATGCGGCCGCTGAGGCGCTCACCGACGCGGCCGGGATCGAACCTTCGGAAGCGATCGAGGCCGCGACCGAAGCGGGTGGTCGGTTGGCGCCGCGGTCCGGTGGGCGGGGCGCGTCGCGACGCGCGAGCCGAGGTGCCGGCCGAAGCCGCCGCAGAGAAGGCGCGGCTGAGATCGAACTTTTGATTGCCGAGCCACGCGGTGAGGGCCTCGGTCCCGAACCCTGCCAAGGCTCCGACGGCCACTTGGGTGACCGCCGCGCGGGTGCCCGAGCGCGAGCCCGCAGGAGGTCGAGCGGTCGGCGTGTCGGGGGGGGACGCACGTGGCGTGCTGGGGGTGTCGGGGGTCGAAGCGCGCGGCGTGCTGGGTCCCTCGGGTGCACCAGCGCGCGGGCGCGGGACGTCGGGCGAGCCGGCTCCGGCCGCCCGCGGTCGCGACCCTTGCGGGCGAAAGCTGACTCCCGACATCACGCCGGCCATCACGAAGCCTTGCCAGCTGAACTTCTGGCCATACGCGATGTAGCCGATCGTCTGCGTGATGCCCTCGGAGACCAGATCGGCGCCGACGTTGATCGCGAACTGCAGCGCATAACGACCCCCGATCGCCGCGGCGCCACTCGCAGCGCCGGCCGCAAAGCCGAGGCCGCCACCGATCGCGCCGCCGATCGCACCCATGATCATCGCTTGGGCGAGCCCCTGATCCCAGGCCTCGCCCGAGGCCCAGTTGTTGATGATCTGGATCAGCCCCGCACTGACGGCGCCAACCAAGGCGCCGACCAGGATCACCGCGAACAAGCTCGCGCCCGCGCCCAAGGTCACGATGCTGATCACGGCGGCCGCGATCACGACCAGGATCACGAGAACGATCGCTACCACGCTCTTCCAGGCCGGCTGCTCCTTGCTGGCGGCCTTCCAGGCCTCGTTGGCGACCCGGCGATCGAGGCCGGCGAGCTGGCCTTGCAGATCCTGATCGAGCTGGCTCAGCGAGCTGGCGATCGCTTCGTCGACGCGGGCACCGATCGTGGCGAGGGCCTGATCGAAGCCCTGGACGGCCCGCTGCATGCTGGCCACGCCCTCGGTCGCGCTCTGCTGGGTCTGCTGGACGTGGGTCTGTCCGAGCTGGGCGAACACCTGAGTGGCCCCGGCTCGCAACGCGGCGAGCTGGCCGGCGAACGACGCCTCGGTCTGGGCGCTCAGCTCGGCGTTGTTGTTGGTGATGTCGCGCAGGGCCGCGAGCGATGCGCCGCCGAGCTCTTGCAGCCGACCTTCGGCTTGCCCGGCGCCTGCTTGCATCGTGTCGAGCAGCGTGCCCATGCCACCGCCGAGCGAGGCCTCGATGCCGGCGAGGTGGAGGGCCAGCTCGTCGGCATCCGGGACGCCGCCACTGGTCAGCTGCTCGCGTAGCTGACCGAGCGTCTGCTCGAGCGAGTCCATCGCGGCCGAGATGCCGCGCGCGAGGTTGGCCACGCTGGCGTGGGCGAGCTGCTCGAGCGCGAGCTGCTTGAGGTAGCCGGTGTCGTTGACCGCTTGCCGCTGCGCGTGAGCCTGCGCCTGCAGGCCCGCGAGCGTGCTAGCGAGCGCGCCGTCGATCGCCGCGAGGTTCTGCGTTCGGGCGCTGCTCAGCCCTTCGAGCGCTCGCTCGAGCCCGCCCTCGAGCCCAGTGATCAGCTGCTCGTGCGTGTCGTCGAGCGTCTGGTCGACCTGACGGGCGCCCGCGATCACGGCGCAGCGGTAGCGACTGCGCAGATCCTTGAGGTCGTAACCCTTCTTGTTGGCGGTCCGCAGGAACCCGTCCTTGTAGCCGGCGGCGGTCTTGCAAGCGGCGTCCTGTTGGGCGCGGGCGCGGCGGACCGTCAAGCAGCCGTCCCAAAAGCCGTCGTCGCTATAGTCACGCTTGCAGCGTTCGTAGGCGTGGGCGTGCTGCTGACCGCGGGCAACTGCCCGTCGCGCGTACTCGGGGCCCTTGGCCTCGTGGCGAGTGCGACCGTCGGCGAAGCGGGTGTTGACGTCCGCGAGGCCGGTCGTCTCTTTCTCGTCGACCTGCTCGCGCGAGGTCGCGTGCTGCTCGTCGAGGGTAGCGATCGCGGCGAAGGTCTCCGCCTCGACGAGGGCGACGGTGGCGGTGTACTCGGACTCGACGTGGGCCCGGGCCTCGGCTGCGCCTGCGATCGCCAGCTCGCGGGCCTGGGCCACGCGCTCCGAGATCGCTGCCTTCTCGACCTCGATCGCGACTTGGACATTGGCCATCGCGGCCTGGGCGAGGCCGCCGAGGCGCGCCGGAAGCTCTCGCTCGGCGAACGCGATGGCGGCGAAGATCTGCCCCGCGCTCCGATCCATGAACGCGCGGAGCTGGTCGGTCGCGGCGTCCCGCTTGATCCGATCGACGACCTCGCCCCGGGCGGGCTCGAACGCGACGCCCTGGGCGAGCCGGGTCGCCCGGTCGCTGATCGATCCGAGCGAATCGCTCGCGCGCTCGAAGTCGGCGACGGCGGTATCGCGGCTGCTCTCGGCGGCCGCGATACCGCCGCTCATCGGATCTTGCCCCGCTCGGCCGCGCGCGGGTCCGCCCTCACCCTCACCCTCGCTCGCCGCCTCGCCCTCGCTCGCCGCCTCGCCCTCACCCTCGGGTGCGAGCGGGCCTGCGTCCGAGGCCGGCTCGGCCGTCTGCGCTGTCGCGTTGACCTCGGCGCTTGCCGGGGTGGCCCCGCCTTCGGCCGGGGTAACTGTCTGCGTGCTGGCGCTCTGGCCGATGCCCTGGGGCATCTGCTGACTGCCCTGGGCGATCTCGGCCTCGGCGTCGCAGACGTCGGCCTCGTCGGTCCACTCGTCGAAGGTGATCCGCGACTCCTCCTCCGACCGCGCGCTGCGATCATCTCCACTCGGCTCTTGCGTGTCGTCGGGTCGCGGCGGCGAATCTGCTCCGTAGCAGGGCGCTTCGATCGAGCCGCCGGACGAGCTGACCGGCGCAGGTGGGCCAGCCTCCGTGCCTGGCGGAGCCCCTGGATCGCTCGGCGCGGCTCCGGGGGGTGCCGCCTCGCCAGGCCGAGCACCCTCGGGCGGCGCCTCGTCGTCACCCTCCTCGGCGGCCTCGAGCGTCGACTCGTTCGCCTCGCCGCCGTCTTGTGCTGGTTCGCCCTGCTCGGTCGGCGCTTGCTCGGCCTCGGGCTGCTGCTCGCCGCCTTCGGTCACGTCACCCGAGCCCTCGGTCGGCGGCTCGATCAGCCGCCGCGGGCTCGCGGTCAGGCGATGCTGTACCAGCGTCGCCTGGGCTGGGCCGCCCGTTGGGCCCGCAACCTCGTCGAGCAGCGGCTCGGCCGAGCGACCAGCGACGACCGCATCGGCGACTCGGTCGGCGTGTCGCTCCCAGCGATCGCCCGGTCGCCCGACGCTGCCCGGCAGCTTCAAGCCCGCGCGCTGTTGGACCGTATGGGCGGCCTCGTGAGCCGCGAGCCGCAGGTCGGGCGACGCACGAAAGCCGATCTGCGAGCCCGCGGTGAACGCTAGCGCGCCCATGCGTCGACTGGCCTGTGCAGCCTCGCCTCCAACTCGCGCGCGCACCCCCGAGATGTCGTGTCGCCCGAACGCGGCTTGGATCATCGCGGCGTGCGGGAGCGCTTGGTTTGCGCCCGCGAGGCCGCGTCGGGCCTCGCTGTGGATCATGCTCGCGCGCCTCGCCGCCGAGCGCTCGTCCTTGCGCTGCACCGGCTCGTCCTCTTCCGCACAGGCGTCGCACATCGCTTGCAGGGTGCAGGTCGGCTCGTCGTACTCGCCGCAGTCCCACAGCTGCACGAGCCCCGCGTCGGTCGACGCGTGCTCGCCCGGCGCGGCCTTGCTCTGGAGGGTGCAGGTCGGCTCGCCGTACTCGCTGCAATCCCACAGCTGCACGGCTCCAGAGGCAGCTTCTCGTTCGGCCTCGCACGCCGCACACATCTGCTGGACCGGCTCGTCGTCGTCGCTCGGATCGTCGACCCCCCCGACCGTCGCTAGCTGAGCAGTCATCGCGCTCGCCGCTTTGTCGTCGAGCTCCAGCTCGTCTTGCTGTTCTTCCGCCTCGCACGCGCTGCACTTGCGCTGCACGTGCAACGCGAGCTGCGTCCAGCCCGGGTTGATCTGCTGGGTGCGATCGACGGGTGCCTCGCTCGCGGCTCGGGGCTGGGCTGCCGGCTGCTTGGCTCGCTCGTGCATCCGTTGCCCCGCTGGAGCTCAAGCTCCGCTCGAGTCGTCCCCGGCCTCGCTCGGCCTCCCCGTGAGCCGCTCGAGGATTGCCTCAGGCGAGGCGTCGTCGAGCGAGAGCTCCCGTCCGAGCCGCCCGATCATGTCCATGACCTCGGGCGGCGGACCGGCCTCGTTCGGCCGCTGCAACGCGTCGAGCAAGCTCGGCAGGATGTCGTCGCCGAGCGCCTCGATCGTCCGCGTCACCGCCTCGAAAGTCCGGGGGTGCAGCGCGTGCGCGGTCGATCGCGTAGGCAGCCGAGCCACGTCGTCGAGCAGGCGCTGAGCCGCGTGCTCGTCGATGTAGCCCTTGCGGCCGGCCGTGCGCAGGAGCTCGAGCACGAGCGGCGTCATGGCCTCGGCGAGCGGGGTGAGCTCGGATGGCAAGTCGAGCTTCGTGCTCTCGTGAGCGCCGACCTGCGGGCTCGACAGACCGATCGCTCCGCTGACGTCGGCGCCGCCGAAATCGGCACCTTCGAGCTCGGCGTCGCTGAGATCCGCGCCGCGCAGATCCGCGTCGGTCAGCACGGCGTCACGCAGGTTGGCTCCGCGCAGATCGGCCCCGCGCAGATCCAGGCCCTCGGCCGAGATCCCGACCAGCTTGGCCCCGCGCAGGCTCGCCCGCGAGAGATCCGAGTCTGTCAGCGACGCGCCCGTGAAGTCGGCGCCTTCGAGGCGAGCGCCGCGAGCCGTGCTGTTCTCGAAGCGCGCCCGCACGAACTTGGCCGCGCTCGCGCGGGCTTGATCGAGGTCGCACATGAGCAGGTTCGCGTCGCTGAGATCGGCGTGATCGAGACGAGCGTCGCGCAGCACCACACCGCGCCAGCGAACCATGCTCAGCCCAGCGTCCCGCAGATCGGCGCCTTCGAGGACGAGCCCGTCCGCGCGCAGGCGAGCGAGCTGGATGCCACGCAGGTCGGCGCCCTCGAGCACGAGGTCACGAGCGCTGCGGCGGTTCTCGAGCAGCCGCAGCAGCACCTCGCCGGGGGCGGGCTGAATGTCCTCGCTCATGCTTCGGATCGCTCGAGCTGCTCAGGATGGCCGCGAGCAGCTCGGCGCCATGATATCGAGCGAGGGCTTCGATCGACAGCCGCCGCGCGACTGGGCAGTTCTCCCAGTTGCGAGCCTCACCGCGACTACATCGCGCGAGCCCAGCCGCTACCAGAGCCGCACGATCTTCGAGCCCGGATAGTAGTGATTCAAGATCGGCCCATAGCTCTTGCCCGCCGCCGCCATCCCGATCGCCCCGTGCTGGCACAGCCCGACGCCGTGCCCGTGCCCGCCGCCGCGCAGGACCAGGCGCCCGTGCTCGTCTTGCTTCGGCTCGACCACGAACATCGACGACTTCAAGCCGCCGAGCGCCTGGCGAATCTTCAGCTCGCCGTGGATCGTCACGCTTTGCTTGGCGAACGCGAGCTCGACCTCGGTCGCGCGACCGCTGCGGCCCCGCGCCTTGACCTCGAGCTTCAACAGCTTGCCCACGTCGGCGGGCACGTGCGGGTTGCCAGCGACCGCGCTCGGATCGATCGCGGTCGTCCATCGATACGAGCCCGCGAGCTTGCCCTCGGGCGGGCGGCTGTACGAGTCGTGGCTCTCGGCCAAGAACGCGGCGAGGTTGTTGGCGTCGATTCCGTCGCGAAACGGCTCGGGCAGCTTGGGATCCGCTTTTCCGCGCAGCTGCGGGTCAGCGGGGCTCGGCCAGACTCGCTCGTTGTCCTCGGTGTGCCCGCCACAGTTGGCCGAGTAGACCGTGTCGACCAGCTGGGTCTCGTTCGGCCGCATCAGCACGCGCCCGATCGTCCGCTCGACCGCGAGGTTGGTCCGCTCGTCCTCGCGCGAGGTTCCGGCGTAGACCTGGCAGTGCTCATCGGCGCAGAGCAAGAAGGGATCGTCGAGGTGGCGCGCGCCGATCTTGGCCAAGAGCTGGCCGCGCGCCGCGATCGCTTGGGCCTTGAGCGCTTCCGAGGGCGCGCTCGCGTAGATCTCGGCTGGGACCAGCCCGCAGAGCAGGTCGCTCTCTCCGACCATGTTCACGACCGCGAGCTTGCCGTTGCGATCGATCGCGACATAGATCTGCCCGCGATAGCTGCGATCCTCGAGCGCCTTGCCGCTGCCCACGTCGTGCACGGTGATCGTCGAGCCTCGTCGTGGCGCGAACCACAGCACGCCCTCGGCCCGGATCTCGATCCCGGTCTCGAGGTCCTCGGCGACCAGCCGACCGCTGGCCCGGCGATCGATCTCCGGGTGGAGGCGCGGCAAGATCCCGTATTGCTCCGCGAGCTCGCGAGCGGCTCGCTCGGCCTCGCTCTCCGACGAGAACTCGCCGGTGGTCAGCAGGATCCGCCGGGTGTCGAGGACCGTGCCCGCGACCCCGAACAGGCTGCCGATCTCGTGCTCGTCGATCTCGAACCCGCGCGCGCTCCAGCGCTTGCTCTCGCCCTCGGCCCGGCGCAGCTCGCTGGCCGCGATCGCGTCGAGCACCAGGCGAAAGCGCTGCTGCGCCGGCTTGCCGTCGACGACCTTGATCCGCCAGCGCCCGCCGCCGTCGATCGCCGTCCCGCTCTCGCCGCTCGGCAGCGCACACAGCCCACCTTGGCCCGAGAGCGCGACCTCGTTGCGGCCTTGAATCAGCCCGACGCTGATCCGCGGTTGGCCCTTGGCGTCGAAGTGAAACTGGTTGCTGTAGAGCAGGTCGATGCGGTCAGCGAGGCTGAGGTCGGCAGCGAGGCCCGCCCGCGGCAGCAGGGCGCCCGTGCCCGCCACGACCAGGCCGCCGCAGAGCGTGCTCAGGAAACGTCGGCGAGACGGATCGCGCATGGAGCGGGCGTGCCACGAAAGGCCACGCTCCGCAAAAAACCGGCGTCGACCCTCAGGCCCTCACTGCCCGTCAGCCGCGGGCGGCTGACGAAGCCTTTCAGCTGCGGGCGGCTGACGAAGCCCACCCCCACGCGGTCGAACGGGCCCGCGCAGCGCGATCGCAGGCGATCGTCGGGTGATGTACACGAAGTTGATCAGGTTGATCACGAAGTGAGCCGCGATCGCTGGCCCGAGGTTCTCGGTCAGGATCGTCAAGTACGCGAGCGTCACCCCGAGCACCCCCGCCGAGAGCGTCCACGGCCACAGCTCCTTCTTGGGCGGCACGTGGAGCAGGGCGAACACCAGGCTCGAGATCCAGATGCCCCACGCGTCGAGCATCGCCCCACGGAAGAACAGCTCTTCTCCGATCGAGCTCGCCGCCGCGAGCAGCACCAGCTCCGCGAGCGAGGGTCGGCCGAGGATCGTCCGGAACTCGCGGTGCAGCGCAGGCAGCCACGGCTGATAGCGCTCGAGCACGCGGAACGACGCGACCACCAGCAGCCCGAGCGCCACCCCGAGCAGCGGCGTCCACAGCAGCTGAACCCAGCCGATCGAAGCGTGGTCCCGCCACAGGTCGTTGTTCTCCTGATCGATCGCGTGCCAGAGGAAGCCGACCAGCGCTAGCGCCAGGTAGAAGCTCGCCACCACCTGTGCCCGCCCAGCGGTGTCACGGGTAGGCGAGCCGAGTCCGTTCGCGCCCACGTCGGGACGAGAGTAACGAAAGGCTCGTCTGTCCAGCAGATGTGAGTCGGGCGCCCGGTGCTCGGCAGATTCTGCGTGGATTTATAGCCAGAAAAACGCATGCTGTGGTGTGCGTGGCGCAGAATATGCGCCGATGTCGACGTTTGCTTGCTGGCTTTTGCCGAAGGTCGAGGGGCGCTTTCGCGGCACGATGGCTGGGTGCGGGGCATGGTCGCGTCCGTCCTCGGTCCAGTGGTCGAGGGCTACTTCCCGAGCGAGGCACCGAGCAGCGGTCTGCCTCGGCTCGGCGACCTGCTGCACGCCCGCAACGTCCGCGGTGAGACGCTCGCGTTCGAGGTCGTCGCCCACGTGGCGCGCGATCGTGTGCGGGCGCTCGCGTTCGCGGACACGCGCGGGCTCGAGATCGGGGAGCCCCTGCTAGCCAGCGGAGCGCCGCTCGAGGTGCCCGTCGGTGATCAGGTCCGCGGGCGGATCCTCGACATGCTCGGGCGGCCGCTCGACGATGGCCCAGCGTTCGAGGGGCCGCGCTGGCCGCTGCTTCGACCCGCGCGACCTCTCGCCGAGCGACACCCGGCCCGCTCGATCTTCACGACCGGCCTGAAGATCGTCGATCTGCTCGCCCCGCTGCCTCGCGGCGGCAACACGGGCCTGTTTGGTGGCGCGGGCGTGGGCAAGACCGTCCTGATGATGGAGCTGATGCACGACGCGGTGCATCACCACCGCGGGGCCACGGTGTTCGCGGGCGTGGGTGAGCGCTCGCGCGAGGCTCGCGAGCTGTGGCTCGAGATGGCCGAGTCGCAGGTGCTGCCGACCGCTGTGCTGGTGTTCGGGCAGATGGGCGAGACGCCGGGCATTCGCTTCCGCACGGCCGCGGCCGCGCTGACGATCGCGGAGTACTTCCGCGACGAGGCGCGGCAGGACGTGCTGTTGTTCATGGACAACGTGTTTCGCTTCGTTCAGGCCGGCAACGAGGTCAGCGGCATGCTCGGGCGGCCGCCTTCGCGGGTTGGCTACCAACCCACGCTCGCGCAGGAGGTCGCGGAGCTCGAGGAGCGGATCGCCTCGTCTCCGCACGCGGCGATCACCTCCGTGCAGGCCGTCTACGTGCCCGCGGACGACATCACGGATCCGGCGGTCGCCGAGCTCTTCAACCACCTCGACGCGTTCTTGGTGCTCTCGCGCGAGGCCGCAGCCGAGGGCCTGTATCCGGCCGTCGATCCCTTGAAGAGCAGCTCGTCGCTGCTGGTGCCGGAGATCGTCGGGCAGCGTCACGCCGCGATCGCGGCCGAGGCTCGACGCGTGCTGGCCAAGTACGAGGAGCTGCGCGACATCATCGCGTTGATGGGCATGGACGAGCTGGCGCCTGCAGATCGCCAGGCGGTCCAGCGCGCCCGTCGGCTGCGCCGCTTCCTGACCCAGCCGCTCAGCGTGACCGAGCCTTTCACCGGCAAGCCTGGCGCGTACGTCGAGCTCGACGACACGCTGGCGGGCGTCGAGGCGATCCTGAGCGGCGCGTGTGATCAAGTCGGCGAGGCCGAGCTCTACATGGGCGGCTCGCTCGAGCAGCTGCTCGGGCGAGGGGAGCAGGCGAGCTGATGGGCGAGCGAGCCACGCTCGTCGTGCGGGTCTCGACGCCGAGGGTGGAGCTGCATCGACCGGCCGTGCTGCGCCTGCGCTTCGCCAGCGATGACGGCTGGCGGGGTGTGCTGCCTGGTCACGAGCCGAGCCGCGCGAGCTTGCTCGAAGGTCCGATCGCGCTGGTCGAGCCGGCTGGACCGAGCGAGCGCATACGTTGGCTGGCGAGCGAGGGCGGGTTGATCACGATCGACCGCCGCGAGGTCCTGATCGCGACCGCTTGGGCGGTCGAGGCCGACACGCTCGCCGAGCTCGGCGAGGCGGTCGCGGCCCGCGATCGTGCACGCGAGGCGATCGAGCTGGAGGCCCGGGCGCTCGCACGGCGCCACGAGCTGGCCACGCGCCGGGCCTTGATCGCGCTCGAGCGAAAGGTCGTTGCGCCATGAGCCGTGCGCCCGACCCCCACACCCGCAAGATGAGCGAGGCGATCGATCGGACCGCCAAGCTCGAGCGCAAGGCCGCGAGCGGGCGGGGCCGCAGCCTGTGGGTCGAGGTCTCGCGGGTTGGCACGCTCGGCTGGCTGCTCGCGCTCCCGATCGTCGGCGGCGCGCTGCTTGGCCACATGATCGATCGCGCGCTCGGGACCGGCCTGAGCTTCGCACTCGGGCTGCTCGGGCTTGGGCTAGCGATCGCTGGCTACGCGCTGTTCCGCCACGCCGACGAGCTGCCCAAGGACTGAAGGACACGTCATGCTCACACCCTTCGTGCTCGCTTCACTGCTGCTCGGCCTCGTGGTCGGGCTGCTGCTCGCGCTCGTCCACGCCTGGGCGTCGCAGCGAGCCGTGCTCGCGCTGCTGCGGGATGGCTCGCGCCGCGCCCTCGTGCTCGGGTTTCCGCTGCGCGTGATCCTGCCCGCGCTCGGCATCGGGGCGTTGGCGCTGATCTCCAACGGGGCTGTGGTCGCTGGCGCGCTGGCCTTCGTGGTTGGCCAGCGCCTGGCCCTGCGTCGCTCGCCGAGCTGAGCCGACCATGCAGCCGCGCTTCGTCCTGCACCTGTTCGGGCTCGAGATCCCCGACGTCGTCCCGGTCACGCTCGGGCTCACGCTCGTGCTCGCGCTGATCGGCTGGCTGACCGCGCGCAGCCTCGAGGTCCACGAGCCAAGCCGCTGGCAGGTCGCGCTCGAGGTGTTCGTGACGTGGATCCACGACACGCTGCGCGAGATCTTCAACGAGGATCCGCGCCCCTATGTGCCATTGATCGGCTCGCTGATCACTTGGATCGGCGTGTGCAGCCTGCTCTCGGTCGTGCCCTTCTTGCGACCGCCGACCGCCGAGCTCTCGACCACCGTCGCGCTCGCGCTGATCGTGATGCTGGCCGTGCCTTACTTCGGCATCCGTCGCCACGGCGTGATCGGCTATTTGCGCAGCTACGTGCGCCCGCACCCGTTGCTGTTGCCCTTCAACTTGATCGGCGAGCTCACTCGCACGCTCGCGCTGGCCGTGCGGCTGTTCGGCAACGTGATGAGTGGGCAGATGATCGGCGCGATCTTGCTGCTGGTCGCGGGCCTGCTGATCCCCGTACCCCTGATGATGCTGGGTCTCCTGACCGGGCTCGTGCAGGCCTACATCTTCGGCATCCTCGCGGCCGTGTTCATCGCGGCGGCCGTGCAGGTCGAGGAGCGCCACGAGCACGCCCCCGCTGCATCCGACACCCCTGCGTCCGAGACACCCACATGAACGAGCAGACCATCTTGTCCCTCGCCTCGATCGTCACCGCAGGCCTCGTCGTCACCTTCGGCACGATCGGCCCAGCGATCGCCGAGGGCCGGGCCGTGGTCGCCGCGCTCGACGCGATCGCTCGCCAGCCCGAGGCCGCGTCGACGATCAGCCGCACGCTCTTCGTCGGCATCGCGATGGTCGAGTCGACCGCGATCTACTGCTTGGTCATCACCCTCGTGCTGCTGTTCGCCAACCCGCTGCTGCCATGACCATCGACTGGGCCCTTGTCGCGTTCGAGCTGCTCAACTTCGCCGTGCTCGCGTGGCTGCTGAGCCGGTTCGTGTTTCGCCCGGTCCGCCGGGTGCTCGAGCAGCGGCGGGTCGAGATCGGCGAGCGCGAGCAAGCCATGGCGGAGCGCGAGCAGGCGGCGGCGCGGCTGCGCGCGCAGTTCGAGGGCGAGCTCGAGCGGATCGATCGGCTCGCCGACGAGCGCGTCGCCGCAGCCCTGGACGAGGCGCGCAGGCAGGCTGACCAGCTGGTCGGCGAGGCGCGAGCGCAGGCGCACGAGATCCTCGCCCAAGCGGAGGCCGAGCTCGAGCGCGGCCGTCGACGCGCGCTCGAGCGCTTCCGCAGCGAGGTCATGAGCTTGGCGATCGAGGCCGCAGGCCGGGTGGTACGAGAGCTCGGTGCACCAGAGGTCGGCAAGGCGTTCGCGCGGCGAGCCGCGCTCGCGCTCGAGCAGGCGCTCGGTCGGGATCGGCCGGTCCATGACGGGCTGACGCTCTACCTCAGCCCCGAGCTCGACCCTGCGGAGCTCGACCAGCTCGTGCGCGGCGAGGTGCCCGCGATTCAGCGCATGCGGATCGAGCACGACCCTTCATTGATCGGCGGCGTGCGGCTGGTCGCCGATGGCCACGAGATCGAAGCCAGCGTCGGGGCGAGCCTCGACGCCTGGTATCGGCGGCTGATCGACGAGCCGCGCGGCGAGTCGCGCCTGGCGAGCTGAGCGATGCCTAACGACACCAGCGAGCCGGACACCAGCGAGCCGATCTTCGAGATCGTGCAGGCCGCGTTTTCGACCGCGCTCGAGCACCTGCGCGAGGGTCTCGATGATCTGCACCCGCACATCCGCGTCGACTCGGTCGGCCGGATCGCGAGCGTCGGCGACGGCGTGGCGGTGGTCGAGGGCATGCAGCGTCCGGTCCTCGGCGAGCTGCTGTTGGTCGGCCGCGACATCGCGGCGCGGGCCGAGGAGGTCAGCGAGGCGCGGGTCCGCTTGGTGATGCTCGACCCCGGCCAGGTCCGCGCAGGCGATCTGGTCCGACGCGCGGGCCGGGTGCTGCAGGTGCCGGCCGGGCCCGCGCTGATCGGGCGGGTGCTCGATCCGCTCGGACGAGCGCTCGATCAGCGCGGGCCAATCACGACCACGCAGCGGATCCGGATCGAGCGTCCGCCCGTGCCGCTGAGTGAGCGCGAGCTGGTCTCGCGTCCGCTGCGGACCGGCATCTTCACGCTCGACACGATGATCCCGATTGGCCGCGGCCAGCGACAATTGTTGGTTGGCGATCGCTCGACCGGAAAGACCGAGCTGGCGCTCGAGATGCTGGCCGCGCTCGATCCCGAGGTGATCGGCGTCTATGTTGCGATTGGTCGGCGGGCCTCGGAGGTCGCCGGGACGCTCGAGCAGCTGCGCGAGCGCGGTGTGCTCGAGCACGGGTTCGTGGTCGTCAGCGGGGCGGACGATCCAATCGGGCTGATTCACCTGACCCCCTACGCCGCGACCGCGATGGCCGAGTCGCTGGTCGAGCAGGGCCGGGACGTCGTGATTGTCTATGATGATCTGACCAATCACGCCCACGCGCACCGCTCGTTGGCGCTCTTGCTCGGACGCCCGGTCGGCCGCGAGGCGCACCCGGTCGACGTGTTCTACGCCCACGCGCGCCTGCTCGAGCGGGCCGCACAATTTGGCCCGGCTTGGGGTGGTGGCTCACTGACCGCGTTTCCAATCATCGAGACCCAGGCGGGTGATTTGACCGGGTACATCCCGACGAACCTGGTCTCGATCACCGATGGCCAGATTCGCCTGGACACGGCGCTGGTCGCCGCGGGGTTGCGACCGGCCGTCGACGTCGGGCTGTCGGTCTCGCGCGTCGGTGGCAAGGCCCAGCCAAAGCTCGTGCGCACGCTGGCGGGCTCGTTCAAGAATCGCTACGCGCAGTTCCTCGAGCTCGAGACCTTCGCCCGCTTCGGCACCCGCTTGGAGGCGAGCGCCCAGGCGATCGTCGATTGGGGCCGACGGGTGCGCGTGGTCTTGCATCAAGGTCGCGGCGACCTGCGCAGCTGGGCCGACACGGTCGCGCGCTTGCTGCTGGTCGAGCAGCCGGAGCTGGAGAGGATCGAGCTGCAGCGGACCGGCGAGGTCGTGGGCGAGGCGGTCCGCGAGTTGCTGGCCGAGCCCGGGTTCGACGCGCGGGGGATCGACGAGGGCCGAGTCGGCGTCGACGCGCTGGACCGGCTCCGCGCGCTCACCAAGGCAGTCCTCATGACCGACACGCAGCGGGAGCCCGAGGCATGACGGCCCTCCGCGAGCTCGAGCAGCCGCTCGCCGCCTGGAAGAGCTTCCGCGACATCGCCCGCGCAACACGGGCGCTAGCGGCCGCGCAAGCGCTGCATTGGACCGAGCTGGTCCATCGCGCCGAGCAGCACCTTCACACCTGCGAGCACGATCTCGCCGCGCTCGGTCCCTTCGAGCACGCGCCGATGCGTGGCCGGGTGGTGCTCGCAATTGGCAGCGATCTCGGCTTGTGTGGCCCGCTCAATCGCAAGGTCGCGCAGGCGTGCGAGGGGCTGGCGAGCGATCCGACGGTCGCCAGCGTCGTCGTAGGTAGCCGCCTCGCTGCGCTCGAGCCTCTGCCCGGTGCGATCGAGCTACCCGCGCCCAGCTCGTTCGAGGCCGTCGAGGTGCTGGCGACCGAGATCGAGGATCTCTGCGAGCGCCTGCACGAGCGCATCGAGCTGGTGATCGTGCTCGCTGGATCGATCGACACGGACGCGCATCCACAGGTCGACGTGCGCAGGGGCGCTCGGCAGGCGCCCGAGGTCGCGCCGCGCTCGGACATGGTGCTGCTGAGCGAGCGGTCGAGCATGCAGGTGCGGGCGCGGCACTTGGTCCGCCGCGCTCACCTCGTCGCCGCGCTCGCGCGGGGGATCCTGTCGGAGAACGAGGCCCGCTGGCGCACGATGAGCCGCGCATTCGAGGCAGCGAGCCGGCGGATCGACGAGCAAGAGCGGAGCGTCCGCAAGCTGCGGCAAGAGCTGATCACCCAAGAGATGCTCGAGGCCCGCCAAGGGGCCCGGCGCGGCTGATGTTCGGTATCATGCGCGGATGAGCCAAGAAGTCCTGCGCTACTACTGTGAGACCTGCAGAACCCGAAGCCGCGGCCCGAACGACGAAGGGCGCCGTGATCCGTGGCGCAGCGAGCCCGGGCCGACGATGCGCTGCGTGCCGTGCCCGACCTGCGAGGGGGCGATGCTCGACCTCGCCAGCGAGGAGGCGTGGAGCTACCTGCAAGAGGTCCAGCGGGGCATCGCGGAGCGGCGCGAACGTTGGCTCGTGGGTGTCTGCGCCTTGACCTACGCGGTGCCTGGTTGCCTCTTCATGGGGATGGGCGGGTCCCAAGACGGCGAGGTCCCAGTCACTGCCGCCGTGGTCATGCTCGTCCTCGGGTTGGTGGCCACGGTGATCGTCGTGATCGTCACTCACAAGATCTGGCCCAATGACCCGGTGCTAGCGACGGTCGACGAGAAGGAGCGAGCAGCCCTGCGGGCGCTCGCGCAGCTCTGACTCGCCTGGCTCGGCTAGCCGATCGGCGGTCGCGTCGAGGAGAAGCTCTCGCGCACCTCCAGTCGCTCGAGGATCGCGACCAAGCCCGGATGCCGCTCGATCGGGTAGGTCGCCCGAAAGCGCATCCACGCGAGCGCGGTGCCCAGCGCGATCTCGGGCAGCCCGAGCGTGCGAGCGCTCGTCAGCCAGCCATCGCTAACGCGCGCCTCGACCCACGCGAGCGCGCTCGCGGCTCGGTCCTGCTGCTTGATCAGGTAGGGCACCTCCGCCGACACGCCGTCGCGAACCAGATAGAAGCGGTTGATCAGCGCATCGAGGGCGCCGTCGATCACCGAGATCATGTTGCGACCCTCGACGTCGTCGGCAGGCAGCGGGGCCAGCTTGCCCTGGCCGTGGCGGGCGAGCAGCAGCTCGGTGATCACGTGCGAGTCGAACACCAGCTCGCCCTCGATCTCGGCGGCCGGCACCTTCCAGATCGGCGTGGCCGCGCGCAGGGCCTGTTGGCCCTGCTCGGCCGCCGTGTCGACCAGCTCGCAGGCGAGCCCGAGCTCGTGCGCGACGATGCGGACGCGGCGGACGTAGGGGGAGGTGAGGGTGCCGTAGAGTCGGATCATGGGCGTGGGGGAGGCTATCACGGGCCCGTCGAGCCTCTGTCGGAGCGTGTTGAGTCCGGGCGGCTGAACGTGCTTCGATCGACTGGATGTCAGTCAACGTCGCGGGTCGTGCATGGCATTCGTCGCTGCTCGGCGTAGCGACGCTCGTGTTGCTCGCCCACGCCCCAGCAGCTCGTGCCACGTTTGCCCCTGCTGCGTGCGACGCTCCGTTTTGCCCCGAAAGAGGAGTCGAGGACGGCAGCTCGATCATCACCGGGGTCGCGCTCTATGACGAGCACTTCGGCGCGATCTTGGACCACCAGGCTGCGGCCGAGCGGTTGATTGGAGCCCTCGAGTCCGAGCGTCGGGCGATCGCACGCTCGCTCGGTCTACCTGCCGACGCGAGCGGCTCGACCATTGCAGCCGCGCTCGAGGACAAATTCGCCGAGGCGCTCACGGATGGGCTCGAGATCGAGTTCCCAGCGCCTCGCTGCGTGACCTCGGCCGCCGACGCTCGCGCGGCGCTGATGGCATGTGAGCCGCTGGCCACGGACGCGGTGACGATGACGTGCGGGGGAGCTTGCCGGTTGCCAGCCGGGCAGGCGTCTTGTGGTCCAGATCAGCTGCTGCGCTGCACCGGCGTCGCGCCACAGTTGGACTGCGCCGGCACCTGCGAGGGAAGCTGCGAGCTCGTCGAGCCTGCTGTTTGCGAGGGAATTTGTCGGGGAACCTGCGCTGGTGAATGCACGGTCCTCGATGCGCTGGGCAACTGCGCCGGCCAGTGCCTCGGCGATTGCCAGGGGAGCTGTGAGCTGAAGACGGGAGGGAGCTGTCCGGGGCGGTGCGGTGGCACGTGCACGACCGAAGTCCTTGGCGGCGAAGGATGCCCGGCGGGCGCCCTCGCGGCTTGCGATCCCGTCGATCTCGGGATCGAATGTGCGGGGGATTGCGAAGGTGAGTGGAAGTTCGCCGATCTGCCCGAGGAATGCAGCGCGACGGTCGACGCTCGGTTGTTGCATCGGCGTCGATGCGGGCCAATCGTGATCAGCAGCTCGTGGCAGTGGTCGGCCGCATTCGCCGATGACCCGGTCGCCCAGGCCGAGTTTCGCGCCTGGTTGCACGGGTTCGAGGGGCGGCTGCGCGCGATCCTGAGCGCGCGAGATGCTGTCGATGCTTTGCTAGAATCATCGTACGATTTGATCGAGCAATCCGACCATTTTGTGCGGGTCGAGCTCGACGCTCTGCTCGAATATTGGGAAGATCCAGCGCGCGATGTTCCAATCGAGGCGGAGCGTGTTTGGGAATGTGCGCAGGGAAATGTCGATGAGGCAAACAACGCGCTGAACGCAACGATGGGGCGGCTCGGCGATGCCATGTTCGAGAGCTTCTCGATGATGGAGGCATTGCACTAATGTGTTTCCTTGCACCCGGCACGTATGCCGGTTTCTTCCCTGCAGATGTTCTGGCCGCATAACTCTCATCAACCTCTGGCTCGACTCACTTGCCCCCCGCCTTCGCTACTGTCATGAAAAGGGACCTGGTGGCGATGACGAACAAACCCCATGATGCCGTCTTCAAGAGCGCCTTCGAGCACCCCGAGCACGCCGCGGGCTTGTTCCGCTCCATCCTACCCGTGTCGATCCGCGACGCGATCGACTGGCCGACGATGGCGCTCGAGAGCGGCTCGTTCATCGACGCCGACTTGGGCGATCGCCACAGTGATTTGCTCTTCTCGGTCGGAATCGGGGCCGACCGAGCCCTGCTCTATCTACTGCTCGAGCACCAGAGCGCGAGCGATCCCGACATGGCATTGCGTATGTTGATCTACCTGGCGCGGATCTGGGAGCGCCATCGCAAGCAGAACACCGGGCCTCTGCCGCCAATCATTCCGGCGTTGGTCAGCCACGCCCCCGGCGGTTGGACGGCGCGGCGAGCCTTCCACGA
>CBFGLP010001042.1:0-2393 GCA_965649595.1 uncultured Myxococcales bacterium
ACGGTGACGCCTCACTCGGGCGCCAGGCGAGCGAGCAGGGCGATCACCGCAGCCTCGACCCTGAGGATCCGCGGCCCGAGGGAGGGTTCGTCGAGTTCGAGCGCGAGCGCCTGCGCGAGCTGGGGGATCGATTGGTGCACCTCGGGCCGCGGATCCTCAGGGTCGAGGCTGCGGTGATCGCCCTGCTCGCTCGCCTGGCGCCCGAGTGAGGCGTCACCGTCTTTGTCAGTCTCACACAGACTGAGTATGGTCGGCTGGTGCTCGCCCGCGTCGTCGCGTCGATGCTGACGCTCTCTTGGATCGCTCCGCCAGCCGAGGCGACCGAGCCACCAGCCGTGCCCGTCGCACCTCCAGCGCCGGTATTGGTCCCGCCACCACCACCTCAGCCGATCGAGGTCGATCCCGCCAACTACCGGATGGTCGTGGCTGGCGACGTGCTGGTCGGTCTCGGGGGCGTGGCCTTCATCGTGATGGCAGTGGGCCTGGGCGTCCGCGCCGACGCCAAGACGCAGCGCGACGCTCAAACGGCCGCCGAGCAGCCCGACCAGGCCGAGCGGGACCGCCAGCAGCGGCGGCTCGAGACCGGCGTCGGCCTGGCGCTCGGAGGCGGCATCGCGGCAGCCGTGCTGATCGGCACGGGCGTCGGCTTGATCGCGGGCGGTCGGGCGCGCGAGCGTCGACGTCGAGAGGCGCTCGTGCACGTGCCGCTGCCTTGGTCGAGCCCGCGCGGCGCAGGCCTGACCTGGTCGTTGCAGTTCTGAATCATTTGCGGTCGACGACTTGTCCCGGTCGGCGCCGCGCTCGTAGAACTGCGTCGATGCACTTGCAGCCGACGCGCCTCTTGCTAGCGAGCCTCGTCGTGCTCGCGCCTGCCTGCCGGAGGCCTTCGCCCACTGGCGAGCAATTCGACCCGAGCATCTGCGAGCCCTCGGGCGTGATCACGAGCGCGCGTCACGAGGGCGTGCTCTGGACGCACCCCGACTCGGGCTGCGGCGAGTGGCTCTACGCGGTCGAGGGCGACGGCAAGCTGCTCGCCAAGCTAGAGGTCGAGGGGGTCGACAACCACGACTGGGAAGACATCGCCCGAGACGACCAGGGCAACATCTGGCTCGGTGACATCGGCAACAACTTCTCTGAGCGCCAGGACCTCGTCGTACACCAGATCAGCGAGCCGGATCCCCACGCCGGGGAAAAGTCGATCACGGTCGATCACAGCGTGCGGTTCAGCTACCCCGATCAGGACGACTTCGACGACAGCCGCGGCAACTTCGACGCCGAGGCGCTGTTTTGGTGGCAGGGGACGCTCTGGCTAGCGACCAAGCATCGGCGGGACTCGCTGAGCGTGCTCTATCGATTTCCGCGGCTCGATGTCGACGCGGTCGTGCTCGAGCGGATCGGCGAGTTCGACGTCGGGGTGGACCTCGGCGTCGGACATCCGGCGAGCCGCTTTCCCGGGATGACGACGGCGGCGGACGTGTCTCCCGATCAGCGCTACTTGGCGCTGCTGAGCTACGACGCGGTGTTCTTGTTCGAGCTGAGCTCTGCGGAGGCGCGAGCAAATCCCTTCGCGGGGAATGTGCATCGGGTGGCGCTGGATCCGAAGTGGGTCGATCAAGTCGAGGCGCTGACTTGGGAGGGGGAGCGCTTGCTGCTGGTCAACGAGGATGGGGCGATCTTTCGAATCGACGAGCCGCTGAGCAGGGGGAAGTACCCGTGACCGAGCCCACCTGGGAGTTCTGGATCGACCGCGGCGGCACCTTCACCGACGTGATCGGCCGCGACGGCGAGGGCCACCTCCACACGCTCAAGCTCCTGTCGCACAACCCCGAGCACTACGACGACGCCGCCGTGCACGGCGTCCGTATGCTCTTGGGTCTGGCCAGCGACGCTCCGATCCCGAGCGATCAGATCGCCGCCGTCAAGATGGGCACCACCGTCGCGACCAATGCGCTGCTCGAGCGCAAGGGCGCGCGCACGCTGCTGGCGATCACGGCCGGGTTTCGCGACGCGCTGCGGATCGGCTACCAAAATCGCCCGCGGCTGTTCGACCGCCGGATCGTGCTGCCGAGCATGCTCTACGAGCAGGTCGCGGAGATCGACGCGCGGGTCGGCGCCGACGGTCGAGTGCTGCGCGAGCTCGATCTCCAGCAAGTCCGCGCCGCGCTCGAGCCCGCCCGACGCGCTGGCATCGAGGCGATCGCGATCGTGCTGATGCACGCCTGGCGGTTCCCCGAGCACGAGCGTCACGTCGCAGCGATCGCGCGCGAGCTCGGCTTCACGCAGATCAGCGTCAGCCACGAGGTCAGCCCGCTCGCCAAGCTGGTTGGCCGCGGCGACACCACCGTCGTCGACGCCTATCTCTCACCGATCCTGCGCCGCTACGTCGACCAGGT
>CBFGLP010001043.1:0-3051 GCA_965649595.1 uncultured Myxococcales bacterium
GCATCTGGATCGGCTGCGTGTAGCTGGGCCCGCTGCCGGGCGCATGCTCGGCGATCGCCGCGTCGATCTCGGCGATCAGCTGCTCGCGGGTCAGACCCTCGCGCCACTGCTCGCGCGGTTTCAGCTCGACGAACACGTCGGCCTGCTCGAGGCCCATGATGTCGGTCGCGACGGCCGGGCTGCCGATCCGGCTGGTGACCTCGATGACCTCGGGCGCGGCGGAGCGGACGGCTTTTTCAAGCACCAGGGCCTCGTCGATGGCGGTCTGGATCGAGACGTCCGGCGCTCGCGTGGTCTGGATGACGAGGTCGCCCTCGTCGAGCTGCGGGACGAAGCTGCTGCCCGAGCGCACGAACGCGAGCCCGCCGAGCGCGAGCAAGCCGAGCGCGAGCACCAGCACGAGCGCGGGCACGCGCATGGCCGTGTCGAGCAGCGGGCGATAGAGGCGAGCGAGCAGACGGACCAGCCAGGGATCGCGCGCGGGCACGTGCCTTCGCTTCAACCACATGCTCGCGGCCGCGGGCGTGAAGGTCAGCGCGAGCACCAGCGAGGTCAGCAGCGCGAGCACGACCGTCAGCGCCATCGGGCGGAACATCTTCCCGTCGACGCCCTGCAAGGTCAGGATCGGCACGTAGACGAGCACGATCACCAGCACCGAGAAGCTCATCGGTCGGGCGACCGCCTGCATCGCCCGCACGATCACCGAGCGATCGTGGTTGTCCCTGTCGTTCTTGAGGTCGTGGAAGGCCCGCTCGACCATCACCACGGCGCCGTCGACCAGCAGGCCAAAGTCGATCGCGCCGAGGCTCATCAGGTTGCCGGGCACGTCGAACGAGACCATCCCGATCACCGCGCCGAGCATCGAGAGCGGGATCACGGCCGCGACCAACAGCCCGGCGCGGACGCTGCCGAGCATCAGGACCAGCACGATCACGACCAGCGCGGCGCCCTCGAGCAGGTTCTTGGCGACGGTCTTCAAGGTCGCGCGGACCAGCACGGAGCGGTCGTAGACGATGTCGATCACCACGCCCTCTGGCAGGCTCGCCTCGATCGCAGGCAGCCGCTCGTGCAGCTGATCCATCAGCGCGAGCGCGTTGGCGTCGCGCAGCATCTGGACCATCAGATAGACGGTCTCGCCGTGGCCGTTGGCCGTGGCGGCGCCGATCCGTGGCTGCGCGCCCTCGACGACCTCGGCCAGCTCGGCGACGCGGACCGGCGCTTGCTCGTGGACCTGGCGGTGCAGATCGACGTGGAAGTCGCTGCGCTCGGGCCTGACGCTGACGGCTCCCAGCTCGGCGGGCAGCGTCGGCCAGTAGACGCCGCGCAGCAGCGCATGACCGGGACCCGCAGGCAGCGAGGCGCCCGCGACCGAGCCCGTGCTCGCGCGCAGCGTGGTCGCGAGATCGGCGAGCGTGATGCCCTGCTGGGCGAGCGCGATCGGATCGGCGACTACGTCGAGGGTCCGCCGCGCGCCGCCCCACACGTTGACCTCGACCACCCCCGGGGTCGCGCGCAGCAGCGGGGCGACCTGCAGGCGCACGAGCTCCTCGAGCTGAGCCGGCGTCATGTCGGCCGACGACACGCTGAGCTGCAGCACCTCTCCCAGGCCACCGGTGTAGGGGGCCAGCTCGGGCGTGTTCACGCCGGCGGGCAGCTCGGCGAGGCCGGCGAGGCGCTCGGTCACCTGCTGGCGGGCGAGCCAGGGATCGACGTCGTCGGCGAACACGGCGGTGACCGACGAGATGCCGTAGCGCGAGAGGCTGCGCTGCTCCTCGAGGCCCGGCAGGCCGCCGAGCGCGATCTCGATCGGGCGGGTGACCGTGCGCTCGACCTCGCTGGGGGTCAGGCCCGGGGCCGAGGTCAGGACCACGACCTGGTTGCCGGTCACGTCGGGCAGCGCGTCGAGCTCGAGCTTGCGCGCGGCGATCAGGCCGAGGATCGCGAAGGCCATCACCAGCGCGAGCACCAGCGCTCGATGCTCGCCGGCCCAGGCGACCAGCTTGGCGACCAGGCCGTCCTGACCGCCCTCGTCGGGCTCGTGCTCGAGCGCGGGCGCCTGACTCGTTGGCTCAGTGGCCATGATCATCACCACCTAGCTGGCTCGGATCGCGTCCGACCATCAGCACCGTCGCCGCGTCGGCGGCCACCTGATCTCCGAGCTCGAGCGTCGCGCTGCGGACCAAGGCCGAGCTGCCGACGCTGCGCAGGACCTCGACCTCGACCTCGACCGGCGGATCGCCAGCGTGCTCGGGTCGGACCGCGACCCACGCCTTGCCCTCGTGCAGCCGCAGGGCGCGACGTGGGACCTCGAGCAGGCCGGCGGCCTGACCATGCAGGAGCACGCGGCCACGCAGGCCATCGGCTAGCTCGCGCGGCTCGGCTGGCTCGAACCACGCGAGCGTGCGTCCGAGGCCAGGCTCGATCGCGGTCGCGACTGGTTGCTCGGTGAGCGCGAAGCGGGTGCCCTCGCTGCCGATGAACTCGAGCTCGACGCCCGCGGGCAGCGTGCCCGTGTAGGCGACCTCGATCCGCGCCGAGCCGGTGCCGAGGATCTGCGCGAGGCTCTCGCCGGGCTCGACCACGTCGCCAGGCACCGCCGCGAGCTCGGCGATGACCCCAGCGATCGGGCTGTCGAGCACGATCGTCCCGCGTCGTAGCAGCTCGCCGCGCTCGTTCGCGTCGATGCCCGCGGCGCGCAAGGTCGCGAGCGCGAGCCGACGATCGGCGGACAGCGTGCCGAGCCGACTGTCGAGCTCGAACACCTCGCTCGCGCCGACCAGGCCCTTGCCTTGCAGATCTTCGAGCCGCTCGCGGCGGAGCTTGTGCGAGCCGATCTGAACGCTGGTGCCCGAGAGGATCGCCGCGGCCTGCAGCAGCTCGGGCACGCGCAGCTCGACGATCGGATCACCGACCTCGACGCGATCGCCCGCGCGCACGGACACGCTCACGACGGCGCCACGAAACGCGGCGTCGAGCCGCGCGCGGCTGTCCGCGGCCGCGACCACCCGGGCAGGTAGCTCGAGCAAGGTCGCGTCGGCGGGCGCCTTGACC